>CAZRFG010000312.1:0-4320 GCA_964599205.1 uncultured Victivallaceae bacterium | reverse complement strand
CCGCAAGAGGGCTCCGCGCCCTCTTGACTCCGCGCAAGGGCACGGCCCTTGACCGAAGTACAAAAACTGGAGGGGAAACAACATCATGGCGATCGTGCGTCAACTGCAACACTGGACCGGGGTGATCCTCTATCTGCCCTTTTTCCTGTGCGCGCTGCTGCTCTATCTCTGGAGCGCCGGCGCCCTCGCCTACTGCCTCGAACTCCCCGCGCCGGGCCGACTCGGCATGATCCTGATTTTCAGCGGTGTCTATCTCGGCTGCTGGATTTTCGTCCGCTACCGCTATCGCGCCTTCGCCTTTGCCCTTGCCGCGCTCCCGGTGATCCTCTTTTTCGTCTCGATCAAACCCGACCCGGCAACCGTCTACCAGACCCCGTGGGCGCGGCAGCCGTCGGTAGTCTTCGAGCCCGACGGACGAATCACCATCAGCAACATCCGCGACTTCCGCTACCGGTCGGAAACCGAGTACACAGTCCACTACCGCACCCTCAGCTTTGACCCCAGACTCTGCGAAAAACTCTATTTTGCGATCTCCCGCTGGGACGGGTTGCAGAATATCGGCCATACCATGCTCACGTTTGCCTTCCGCGACGGCAAAAGCGTGACCGTCTCGGTCGAAACCCGGGTGCCGGTCGGCAAGCAACAGGGAACCATCGCCGGCTTGTACAAACAATTCGGGCTCGGCTTGCTCTACGGCACCGAGTCGGATCTGCTCAAACTGCGCGCCACCTACCGCGGCGAAACCCTCTATTTGTACCCCACCCGGGCCACCCCGGAAGTCGCGGCGGAAGCATTCACCCTGCTCGCCCGACGGGCGGCGAAACTGGAAAAACAGCCGGAGTTCTACAACACCTTGACCGCCAACTGCACCACCACGCTGGTCGCCGCGCTGCGGCCGCTGCTCTTCAACTGGAAGCCCGATTCACGGGTGATCCTGAACGGCCAGCTCGATCTCCTCGGCTTCGAAAAAGGCTATCTCGACTTCGGCGGCGCCAAAAATCTCGAGGACGCCCAAAGTCAATGCCGGGTTCTCGCCGGGCACACCGAGGAAGGCGACGCCTATGCCCGCGTAATTCTCAAAAAATGAGCTTCCCCGATATTTTTGGATATTTTCAAATACCTCACAATAATCTATGGAAACGCTCCGTTTATTGAGGCAGATGAAGACAACCGAGGGAGCACTCGATGAAAAATTCCAAATTCACCCTGATTGAGCTTTTGGTCGTAATCGCGATCATCGCCATCCTCGCCGGACTGCTGATGCCCGCCCTGGGCAAAGCCCGCGACGCCGCCTGGCGGACCAGCTGCCGCAGCAACCTGCGGCAGATCGGCATCATGATCAGCACCTACCAGAGCGATTACCGCCAGCGCCCCCACGCCCACAGCATGCCCGGCTCCTACCCGATGCCCGGCAACTACCCCGGCGGCCTCCCCGAAGTCCTGAAAAGCTACGGCGGCGATTCGGCCAAAGTCTTCATGTGCCCGCGTGACCTCTATGCCGAAAAAACCTACGAGACCGATGACGACATCGGTGAAGGACTGGTCTCGGACAAGACCTTTTTCGCCGAGGAAACCACCAGTTACAACTACTTCAAGCCCGGACGCTGGCGCGGCACCGAGGACGGCAAATTCGCCACCCGCCGCAAGGTGCTTGAGGACTTCCGCTGGTTCCACGGCAAGCGCGCCGCCGCCGGTTCGGTCAACATTCTTTTCGGCGATTACCACGTCGGCGATTATCAGTAACAGGAGGACGTCATGGCTCCCAAAAAAACAGTCAAAAAAACAGCGCCGAAAACGCCCGGACCGACCGCGAAGTCGAAGAAAAAAGTGATCGCCATCGCAACCGGCGCGCTGATCGTCCTCGGCGGCGCAGTCGTCGCGGCCATTGCCCTCTGGCCGGTCAAGCCGCCGGATCCCAAAGACTCGCTCGACAATGCGGTCAAATTCGTCGCCTCCGACGGCTTCAAAAAAATGCCCAAAAACGAACAGTTCGCCTATATGGAAAGCATGGGCGACGACCGCCGGGCGGTTTTTGAAGCCAGCCGCAATCTCCCGGAAGCCGATCGCGACAAATTCCGCGAAAACATGGGCCGCGCCTTTATGGCCCAGCGCAGCAAGGAACTCGCGGATTTCTTCAAGAAGTCAAAGGAAGAGCAGAACGCCGAACTCGACCGCGACATCGCCCGGATGAAGGAGTGGGAAAAGGCCCGCGCCGCCCGCAATGCTTCCGGCAACAATCAGCCCGGCCCCGGCGGTCCCGGCGGTCCCGGCGGCGGCAACCGCCCGCCGCGCACGCCGCCCACCGCCCAGCAGATGCGCGAACGCGACGCCGCCAGCAATCCCGCCAGCCGCGCCATGATGCAGGTCAAGCGCGCGATGCAGCAGCAGCGCGCCGCCCAGACCGGCAAGTAGTCGTACTCAGCGTTTGAAACAAGCGAAGAAATGCCCCGGATCTGCTTCGGCGAGTTCCGGGACATTTTTTTTGCACTCTTCGCGGCAGCCGGGACAGCGGGGGGCAAAAGCGCAACCGGCGGGCAGATTCCCGGCGTCGGCGACTTCGCCCGGATGGGGCGGCAGCGTCCGGATGTCGGGATCGGGAATCGGGGCCGAGGCGAGCAGCAGCCGGGTATAGGGATGGAGCGGATTTTCGAACAAGGCTTCGGTCTCTCCGATCTCGACGATCCGCCCGGCGTACATCACCGCCACCCGGTCGCAGATGTGGCGCACCACCCCGAGGGCGTGGGCGACGAAAATATAGGACAACCCCATGTCGTGCTTGAGGTCGGCAAGCAGATTGATCACCTGGGCCTGAACCGAGACGTCGAGCGCCGAAACCGCTTCGTCGGCAACCACCAGCTTGGGCTTCATCACCAGCGCCCGGGCGATCCCGATGCGCTGGCGCTGACCGCCGGAGAAAGCGTGGGGATAGCGGGTGCGGTGTTCCGGCTTCAGCCCGACTTTGCGCAGGATGTCGGCGACCATGTCGTCGAGCTCGGCGCCTTTGGCGAGGCGGTGAATGCGCAGCGGCTCGGCGATGATTTCGCCCACCGTCATCCGCGGATTGAGGCTGGCGAAGGGGTCCTGGAAAATCATCTGGATTTTGCGCCGCAACGGCAGCAGTTCGTGCTCGGAGAGCGTCCCGAGTTCGACGTAGGAATCCTTCCCTTCGGCGTCGAAATAGGCTTCGCCCGAGGTGAATTCGAGCGCCCGCAGCAGCGTCCGGACGGTGGTCGATTTGCCGCAGCCGGATTCGCCGACCAGCCCCAGCGTTTCGTTGCCGAAAAGTTCAAAGGAGACCTGATTGACCGCCTTGACCTCGCCCACTTTGCGGCGCAGAAGACCGCTGCTGTTGACCGGGAAAAATTTGCATAGATGCCGCACCGCGAGGAGCGGGCGGGGTTCTTCGATCCAGCCGAAATCGGCGGCGTGGTAAATTTTGCTCATCGGGTGCCTCCCAGCAATTGCACCATTTCGTGCGCCCGGACGCAGCAGATTTTGCGACCGCCGCCAAGCTCGGTTACCTCCGGCGCGCCGCCCTGATCGCAGCGTCCCGGCTGGGCATAGGGACAGCGGGGGTGAAAGGGACAACCCGGCGGCAAATCGAGCAGGCTCGGCACGGTGCCTTTGATCGACGGCAGCCGTTCGCTTTTGCCGTGAAGTCCGGGGAGCGACTGCAGCAATCCGTGGGTATAGGGATGGAGCGGATTTTTGATGATCTCGCGCACGGTGCCGCTCTCGACCACCCGTCCCAAGTACATCACCGCCACGAAGTCGGCCACCTGGGCCACCACTGCGAGGTCGTGGGTGATCAAAAGAACGCTGTTGCCGGTCTCCTGCTGCAACTTTTTCATCAGCGCCAGCACCTGGGCCTGGATGGTCACGTCGAGCGCGGTGGTGGGCTCGTCGGCGATCAGGAGCTCGGGAGAACTCAGCATCGCCATCGCGATCACCACCCGCTGGCGCATGCCGCCGGAGAGCTCAAAAGGATACTGACGGAAGCGCCGTTCCGGGGCCGGGATGCCGACGTGGTGAAGCATCGCGATCACTTTGGCTTCGGCCTCTTTGGCGGAAATTTTGCGGTGAAGGTGGAGGACTTCGGTCAACTGGTCGCCGATGGTGTGAACCGGGCTGAGCGCGGTCATCGGCTCCTGAAAAATCATCGAAATGTCGTCGCCGCGAATGGCGAATAGTTTGGGGTCGTTCTCCTTGAGGGCGGCAAGATCGACCACTTCGCCGTTGCGGCGGCGGAAAAAGATGTGGCCGCCGGTGATCCGGCCGGGCTGGCGGATCAGCCGGAGGATCGAGTAGCTGGTGACGCTC
>CAZRFG010000311.1:0-4362 GCA_964599205.1 uncultured Victivallaceae bacterium | reverse complement strand
GGGTGTTCGCCCCCTGGACGGCGACTCCGTACGACGGAGGGCGGGATTCCGCCTGGCGGCGGTTTTTTATGGCGCTTCGCGCTTTTTTTTTTGAGCCTGCGGCGCTTTTTTATTTTTTTAGTGCAGCAGATCCATGGCTTTGTGGTTGCCGGCTTCGGCGGCACGCAGATTCTCCACCACCCGCCGCGCCACCCGCGTACACGCCGCCACCGTCGAACTCCCCAAATGCGGCGTCAACAACACCCGCGGCAACTTCCGCAAATCCTTCGCCGGATCCTTCGGCACATACGGCTCCGTCTCAAATACATCCAACGCCGCCCCCGCAATCACCCCCCCGGTAATCGCATCATAGAGCGCACTCTCATCCAATACCGCCCCCCGCGCCGTATTGATCAAAATCGCCGACTTCTTGCACATCGCCAACTTCTCCCGGTCGATAAACAACCGGTTCTCCGGCGCATCCGGAATGTGAATCGAAATAAAATCCGCATCCCGCACCGCCTCCGCAAAATCCGTGTGCAACGACTCAAACGGCGGCTTCTCCTCCCCCGGCATCGTCCGCACCAGACCCGACACCTTCATCTCAAACCCGTGACAGGCAATCCGCGCCAGCCGGGTGCCGATCTCTCCACACCCGATAATCAACAGCTTCTTGCCGAATAACTCCGTCCCCACCCGATTGTGCCAGCACCCCTCGTGCAACTCGGTCGCACACTCGCCGATATGCCGAGCGGCAGCGATCATCACCCCGATCCCGAACTCGGCCACCGAACGGTCCAGCGCCCCCGGCGTATTGACGCAGAGCAAATGATGACGGGCGGCAAGCTTCTTGTCCACCCCGTCATGCCCGACGCCGAAGCGGGCGATCACCCCGCCGGGCGGCAGCGCGCGATAAAGCTCATCGACATATTTGACCGTCCCGATCACCGCGTGACGGGCCCCGGAAGCACGGATGGCGGCGGCCAGCGACTTTTCGTCCGAAGGTGCGACGATCCATTCGAAATCCGGGATGGACTCGAAAAAACGGGGAGCCTTGTTATATTCAAATTCAGTGATGGCAACTGTAATCATAGCTATTACAGTACCTCAAACGACTTTTTTTTCAAGCCGGACGATGAAAAAAACGCCAACGGGGTGTATAGTAGACCGGGCCGCACCGCGGCCCTGATGATCACCGCTCCGTTGTCGCACGTGGCCGGGGAGCGGCGTCCAATGCAGTTTGTCCGGAGCGATCGACCGGCCTCTCCACAAAATCAATAAAAATCATCAATAGTAGATAAGGAGTACGAAACCAATGACCAGAAACGAATTCAAAGCCAGACTGTCCAATCAGGTGTTGCTTTTGGACGGCGCGACCGGAACCGAACTGGCCAAGCACGGCTTGCCCGGGGGAACGCCGCCGGAGAGCTGGCTGCTCGACCATCCCGAAGCGATCATCGCGGTGCACAACGCCTATGCGGCGGCGGGGTCCGACATCGTCTACGCTCCGACTTTCGGCGGCAACCGGCTGAAACTGGCCGAGTCGGGACTGGAAAAAGAGACCTTTGCGATCAACCGGAAACTCGCCGAGCTTACGGTCAGGAATCTTCCGGGCAAACTGGTGTTCGGCGACATGTCGCCCTCGGGGCAGTTCGTCGAGCCGGTGGGCGAGCTTGCGTTTGAGGAAAGCGTGGCGATTTACCGGGAACAGGCGGAAGCGCTGGTCGCGGGCGGAGTGGCCGGGTTCGCGGTGGAGACGATGCTCGATTTGCAGGAAGCGCGGGCGGCGTTGATCGGGATCCGGGAAGTTTCGGATTTGCCGGTGATGGTGACCATGACCTTTGACAAGAACGGCCGGACGCTGACCGGGTGCGGGGCGGTCAATGCGCTTTTGGCGATTCAGGAGCTGGGGGCGGATGCATTCGGCTGCAACTGTTCGACCGGGCCGGATTCGATGGCGAAGTTGATTCGGGAGATGAAACCCTATGCGTTGATTCCGCTGGTGGCGAAGCCGAATGCGGGGATGCCGAAACTGGTGGATTTGAAGACGGTATTCGACCTTGGCCCGGCAGAGTTCGCCAAAGAAACGGCGGCGCTGGTGGCGGCGGGGGCGAATCTGGTGGGCGGCTGTTGCGGGACCACGCCGGAGCATATTGCGGCGCTGACGGCAGCGGTGAGGGGGATGAAGCCGGTGTCGCCGGTGGCCGGAATTCCGGTGCTGGCGGCGTCGGGGCGAAACTTTGTGGAAATCGCGGCGGGAACGAAGCTCGGGCGGTTGGATGCCGAAGCGGACCCGGCGGCGGTGATGGATTTGGCGCTGGATTTGGATGACGGAGATAACCAGGCGATCGAGCTGACAACGGGAGCGCTGGGGCCGGAGGCGGTGAAGGCGGTGCTGAAGGAGCTGGCGCAGGTTTCGATGCTGCCGGTGGTGCTGAAGAGCGCGAATCCGGAGGCGGTGGCGGCGGCGAAGCGCTTCTACCCGGGAAAACTGGTGGTCGCCTAACGCGCAGCCCGGAGGCGACCGCTGGCCTCAGGATGCCGGCCGGTCGCTGCCCCGCTCGCAGCTCGGGGCATGTCTATGACTCACCGCCGCCGGCAACCGCATTTTGACAGGCGGAAAAACAAACCAGACGGGCGACCGCAAGGAATTTTGCCATCGGCTCATATAAAAAGAAAAGAGATCCCGGGGACTTGAGGTTTGCCCCCGGACCGCTCGAGCCGTCCCCGGACTGTTCTTTCTGCCTCAGCAGAGTTCGCTTTGGGCGGCTTCGGTGATGTGTTTGGTCCAGCGGTCGACGGCGGAGGGGGCTTCGGCTTCGACCAGGATGCGGATTTTGTTTTCGGTGCCGGAGAAACGGACGATGGTGCGGCCGGATTCGCCGAGGTCGGTTTCGCATTCGCGAATGACGCTCGAGAGCAGCGGCAGTTCGCTCAGGGGCAGTTTGCGGCTGACCGGGAGCGAAGTGATTTTCTGGGGAAAAACGGTCATGAAGTTGGCGAGTTCCGAGAGCTTCTTGCCGCTGGAGGTCATCAATTTGAGGACGTGGAGGGCGGAGATGATGCCGTCGCCGGTGGTGGCGTAGTCCATGAAGATGATGTGGCCGGACTGTTCGCCGCCGATGTTGAAATCGCCTTCGCGCATGCGTTCGATGACGTAGCGGTCGCCGACGTCGGTGATTTCGACTTTGATGCCGTTGGCTTTCATCGCGCGGTGGAGGCCGAGGTTGCTCATCGAGGTGACCACCACGGCCTGGTTGGCGAGGCGGTTGAGGCGCTTGTATTCGAGGGCGATCATGCCGATGATGCGGTCGCCGTTGACTTCTTCGCCGTTCTCGTCGCAGAAAATGACGCGGTCGGCGTCGCCGTCGAGGGCGATCCCGGCGTGGGCTTTGTGTTCGCGGACGAGTTTGCCGATATTGCCGGCGTAGAGGGCGCCGCAGTCGAGGTTGATGTTGGTGCCGTCGGGGTGGACGCCGACTTCGATCACTTCGGCCCCGAGTTCGCGGAAGATCAAGGGTGCGATCGAGTAGGCCGCGCCGTTGGCGCAGTCGAGCACGATTTTGAGGCCTTTGAGGCTGACGTTTTTGATCGAGCTTTTGGCGAATTCGATATAGCGGCCGCGGGCGTCGTCGATGCGGTAGGCTTTGCCGATGCCGGCGCCGCCGATGTGTTCGCTGCTGATCGAGCCGGAGAGGATCAGTTTTTCGATTTCGAGTTCGACGTCGTCGGGAAGTTTGAAGCCGTCCGCGCCGAAAATTTTGATGCCGTTGTCGGCGGCGGGGTTGTGGCTGGCGGTGATCATGATGCCGCAGGCCGCGCCCATCGAGCTGGTGAGGTGGGCGATGGCGGGGGTGGGCAGCGGACCGGCGGCGAGGACGTCCATCCCCATTGACAGGAGACCGCCGGTGAGGGCGGATTCGAGCATGTAGCCGGAGAGCCGGGTGTCTTTGCCGATCACCGCGCGGCAGCGGCCGCCGCCGGAGGCTCCGAAGACCTGGGCGGTGGCTTTGCCGACCAGCAGGGCCAGTTCCGCGGTGATGGGGTACACGTTCGCTTTGCCGCGAATGCCGTCGGTTCCGAACAGTTTACGCATGATATTCTCGATTCTCCTTGTGGTGTTATGTTGTTTCCTGTACTTCGGTCAAGGGCAGTGCCCTTGCGCGGAGTCAAGAGGGCGCGAAGCCCTCTTGTGGAGTGTGAGGTGAAACCTCACCGTTCCCGCCCCGGGCGGGCGCACTGCGCCTTTGACTCTCACCGCTCCGTTGTCGCGGGTGGCCAGAAGCTACATCGTGCGTGATTCCCCCCCGAGCCGAGAGAGCGTTAGCGACCGGCTCGGTATCCCGAAGGCGACGGTCGCCCGCCGCTGAGCCCGGCCCGAGC
>CAZRFG010000310.1:0-4399 GCA_964599205.1 uncultured Victivallaceae bacterium | reverse complement strand
TCGCCGGCAAACTCTGGTACGTCGCTTCAAGGGTCGCCGAAAAGAACTGGCACTCCGGCGAACCCCTCGGCTGGGCCGGACCGGTCAGCTACTCCTATGCGGTGATCGGCATGGTCCTCGGCGTCGCGCTGGTGCTGCCGTGGTGGCGGGCGAAATCGCGCAAATTGTGGATGACCTTGACCGCGCTGACCGGGATGACCATCGCCGGCTTCGGCGAAGGCATGCTCAACTGGGCGTTCTTCAGCAATCTTTTGATCACCGACAGCCCGATGTCGCGAAGCTTCGCCTTTGCCCTTCCGATCCCGCTCCTGATCGGCTTTGTCGCGCTCTTCTTCTGCAAGGTCCAGCCCAGGGAAAAATATCAGGGCCTGACTCTCGACACCATCAACGAACCGGTGTTGTCACGCTCCCCCGGAGAGCCCGGCGCCTGAGCGGCAAAGCCGTTTTCCCCGCGGGAAGCAGAGAAAAGCGGCGCAAGCGAGCCATAGAATCAGCCCCACACGGAGCCTCCGGAGCCCCCCGTTTCCGCGCGGGGGGCGGATTTACGAGTTGAGCGCGTGAAACGCGTGCACCCGGCAGTCGGTGATATAGTGGGAAATCACGCCGAAAGAAAGGCTGAAGCTGGCGCAACTTTGCTTTCGTTGCAAGTTCACGGTTGAGCCGTCCATCGTGCTTGAACCCGGCGGATGCGGTGAGACTGCCCTTGATTCTAATCACGCCGCTGCCGCAAGCCGGCGCCGTCAGTTCGATGGCGATGAAACTATTGGGTAAAACCCGGTTGCCGACGATTGGGGTTGGTCGTCCGTTGCGCAAAAAACGATGACTGCCATGCATGTCGCGAACGATGCGCCATTCGTCGGTGATGCCACCGCAGATTACCAGTTCGCAAAGACCAGAATTTTTTTCCCATTCCTCCCGGACCACAAATTCCGCCTGATATTCACGCTGCAATTCTTCCAACCAAATCAACCGCAGGCGGTGCGGGGTGAGTCACTTGAAAGCCGGGATATAGAAACGGATTTCGGCGAACCGGACACGGACTTTTGAGACGGAGTGTCCGGTTCAGGCACTCCGGGACAAGCCTCTTTGGGGCCGCCTGGGGGCGCTTTTTTGTCCGGAACAGAACCGATTCATTCCGTTTTGGAATCGAAATTGTCCGGTTTTTTTGAACTTTTCAGCCTTCCTCGGAAAGATCAGGCTTGTTTTGTACTGGGATGAGTTTATAGTGAAGTAGAGAAAGGTGATATCAAAGAGCGAATGGAGAAAACAGAGGCGACCATAGATAAACTGATCGGATATCTTCAAGGGCATTGTTATGAAGCGGCGGCAACCTATATGCGACGAGCAAAAATGGCATGTTCGGTTATATTCGCCGCCGGCTGAAATGGGGACTGAGCTCTTCCAGAGCCTCTTGGACGCCGAATTAAAAAAATCGCTTATGGATGGAGTGACCAGGGCGTAACGGAATTTGCCGGAATTATATCGAAACGGTTTGCTGACGCCGAAGCACAGGAGATCTGATATTATCGACAACGTAATCATTGGCTTTGGAAATTACAATTGGGTTTCATAAGTTTTTTGACAATAATCAAAAGTTGTTTATCATAAACGGAATGTCAAAAAGACACTACCGGATCAACGGAGAAAAATGAGTACGGCACAGTCCCCCGGCAATGGACCGGTCATCGAGATTTCGCCGCGTATGGCGCGACGGTATATGAACTACGAAATTCTCTCGGCCGTCATCTGGCTGGTCTTCGGCGCCGCAGTCGGCGGCGCGGTGTTCTCCGGTTTGCTGATCGTCCTGAAGCTCACGGAAATTCAGATCGGTTATATCATGTCGCTCGGGCTGCTGATGCTGCCGATGCAGATGATCGGAGCGATGGTCCAACGGCGTTATTTTCACCGCAAACACTACTGGCTCTTCTGGGTGGCCATCCATTACAGCTGCTTCGGTGTGATTGCGTTGCTGGCGGCGACCTGGTTGCAGCTGCCGCGCGGGTTGGGCGTGACTCTTTTTTTCAGCAGCTACGCTTTGGCGCAGTTTGCGGCACAGTGTTGCGGGGCAGTCGGTTCGACATGGCTCGGCGACGTGATTCCGCCGCGGGAGAGCAGCGCTTTCTGGAATCGGCGCGCCGGGATTACGCTGATCTGCAACATGGTGATCGGGATCGCCGTCGGGCAACTGGTCGACCTGTTGGGCCAGGATAAGCTCAGTACCTACGCCATGGTGATGGGGGGCGGGGCCTGCTTCGGGCTGCTGTCAATAATTCCCCGCTATGCGTTGGCTGACCCGAATCCGCATCCGGAAGCTCAGGAATCGCCTTGGTCCCAGATCAAATTGGCCTTTGCCGACCGTTCATTTCGCCAGATCACGCGCTATTTTTGTTTCCAATCGGCAGCGGGATGGATGATCGCGGCGTTTTATTTTGTCTATTTGCAGCGCGAGATGAAATTCTCGATGACCGCGATTCAGATTCTTAGCGCATTCGGTTGTCTCGCCGGGGTGGCGGGGGCGTTTTTCTTCCGGGTGGTTGGCGGCAAGTTCGGTAATAAAACCGTCCTGATTTTCTGCAGTGTCGGCAAGTTTTTTGAATTCATTTTCTATGCCATGCTGTTGCCGGGGAATGGCGTTCTGGATCACTTGGGAGCGGCGCTTTTTGCCTGGATCTGCGTGCCGCTGGGACTGGCCGCGCCGGAATTTACTCCGGGGATGCTTTCGGCACTGCCGACTTTTCTGGTCGCGGGATTTTTCAACGTCGGAATGGGCGCGGCGCAACAGTCGATTCTGACCACCATCGGCGACCGTTCGCTGCGGGGAATCCGAATCGGGATTTTTTCCACGCTGGCCGGGATGTGCGGTTTTGCGGTATCCAGTCAAAGCGGCGTTTTTTACGACTACCTGGCCTCGCTGCCCGCACTGAAGGAATCCATCTACAACCCGGTTTCGGTGATGGCGGCGATTGCGGCGCTGGGATTTCTGCTGAGTCCGCTGTGGCTGATCGGGTTCCGGGACGAAACCAATCGTTCGGCGCTCAACGCGGTCAAATCGCTGATCATCGCCAATCCGGTTCGCGCGGTGTATCATGCCAATTTGCTCTCGCAGCCGTTGGGGGAGAGTGTCCGGGTGGCGACTTTGCGCAAGGCACATGGCGACCTTTTTTCCAATGAGTTGATCCGCGGGCTTTACAGTCCGTCGAGCCAGGTGCGCGATGGCGCGATGATGAATCTCAGCAGCTTCAAGTGGGAATCCTCGCCGGAGCTGGAAACCGAATTGATCAAGCTGATCGAAATTCCGGAGATCGGCATGCAGGCGATGGCCGCCCGGACGGCGGGACGGCTGCGGCTGACCCGGGCGATGCCGGTATTGATCCGCAATTTTCGCAACGAGGATATTACTTTGGCCCAGGCGTGTATTTTCAGTGCCGGTCTGATCGGCAGTCCCGAAGCGGAAGCGCCGCTTTGTGACATTCTTCAGGACCGGCGTTTGTCCGTGCTTTGGCCGCTGGCGGCGGAGGCGTTGAGCCGGCTTGGCGGCAGTCATCATGCGCCGCTGGTGTTCAAGGTTTTGCAGAATGAACGTTTCTGGGTGCTGCGGCAACAGACCTTGATTTCGCTGGCGCGGATCATGCTGAAAGACAAGTCCGCGGCCCACGCCGCCTTTGAAAATGAAGAGCGGTTGCCGGGGGCGGCGGTGGAGCAACTGCTGCGCCGGATTTGCGACCACGCCAAGTGGGGCGAGCCGGAGGCCCATCCCTCCTTTGTCCGGGCGATGGATCGTTATGAAAAGGAGGACTATGCCGGAACGCTGGAGGAGGTGCTGCTCGCGGAATTCGCTGCATATCAGCTTCCGGTGCCGGAGAAGCGCGAGCCGGCGGCTTTTTTCCGGCAGTTGATCCGTTCGGAATATCTGAGCGACGCCTTGGCGGTCAACGGACCGTATCCGGGGATCAATCTCCAGTTGCAGCTGGAGCTTTATCGCGGATTGCAAGCCCGTGAAGATGACAGTGACCGCTTCTGGCTGTTGACGGCACTGCTGATCTGCGAAGAATTGCTGAGCCGCGAAGCCTGACTGCAACCAATGGGAAATCGATCATTTTCCCATTTGAAAAACCTGAAATTCATCTTTCATTTGAAGTTGGCGACACCCCTTTTATCGCCTGTTCATGTTGACTCGCAGCGTGCTTGGGAGTTATTTCAACCTGAGCAACACTCCACTTTCTGCTGTTGAAATTTGCGCACTCGTTGCGTAGCGCAAAGATCGACCGGCATGGTTCTCTTCCCCTTGTTCGTTTAGGCCGGCAAATAATCGGTACAATATCGGACTCGTTGTTTGTTTCATCTTCTCTTTTTTATATTGATTCCTTCATTTATGGCATGAGTCGACGAAGAGCCTCTT
>CAZRFG010000309.1:0-4402 GCA_964599205.1 uncultured Victivallaceae bacterium | reverse complement strand
ATCCGGCTGTGGGCGGAAGTCAAAATCAGCGCCCGCTACGCGCCGCCCCAGACTCTGCTTACGGTCAACAACCTGGCGCTCGAAGTGAGCGCGGTCGACGCCCAAAACCGGATGAAGCCGATCCGCACTTCGTGTCTGGCGGTCCGCCGCAGCGGCATGACCTTCAACCGGCTCAACGTCCGCTGCGTCGACCGTTACGCGTTGATCAGCACCCTGGTCGCGGTGACCGACTGCTGCAACGTAGTCTTCAACGATTCCGGTTTCTCCGGGGCAACCTTCAACGGGCTTGGCTACAATATCGTCAACGGCAACGCCGCCCACATCGTCTACAACAACTGCGTCTCGGTCAACGCCCGTAAGGGCATGGCTGGACGGCACGGCAAAAACATCACCGTCAACGGCGGCCATTACAATCTGATCGACGACCATTACGGAATCAACTACAACATCCGCAACGCGGTGATCAACGCGGTTTCGACCGTGGTGCCGGGCTATACCACGCCGGAAACCGATGTTTCCAAGTGGTATTTCGCCCCCTCCTACGCCTTTGTCTTCTGCGGCCGCAATTTCACCATCAGCAACTGTCAGGTGTACAACGCGACCGGCCTTTTCGGCTCGCGCGCCGACGTCGCCGACTGCGGCGGGGTGATCACGCTCCGCGACATCGCGGTCTACTCCGACGAAAACGTGATGCTGTTCCGCTACGAAGTGAAGCCGGATTTCGACTACGCCCATCAGGTCAGTTCGCCCGCCCAGGCGGATTTGAGCAATATCACCATCGTCGGCAAGGGGCGGGGATCGATCAGCTGTCAGGCGCTCGGCAATGCCGCGCGCTTCCCGCTGCGGGTGGTGGACTGCGGTCCGATCGGAAGCGTTTCGGCGGAGAACGCCGATTTGACCTTCCGCAACTCCCGCTTCATCGACGCCGAATTCAAAGCGGGGCCGCAAGCCCGGTTTGAACTCCTCGACAACCGCTTCAACGCCGCCCCCAAAGGGCTGCCGGAAAATCAGCTGATCGCCAACACCGGGAATCTCGTCCTCCCGAAATAAGGCTCAGGACATCCGGGAGAAGTGTTCGAGGGCTTTGGCGAAGTCGCCGAGCGTCTTGTCGGCGTCGCCGTGCTCGATGCCGTCGCGGACGCAGTGCTTGAGGTGGCCCTCGAGGATCATCTGGCCGACTTTGTGCAACGCGCCCTTGGCGGCGTTGAGCTGGATCAGGATGTCTTCGCAGGGAACGTCCTGATCGATCATCTTCTCGACCGCATTGAGCTGGCCGATCACTTTGCGAAGCCGCAAATGAAGCTTATCCGAATCCATGCATTTCATCATAGGAACCTCTCGCGTTTTCCATACCATACCCCCCTCGGGTATAAAATGCAAGTGCAATTCTCAGTCAAAACGCTTGACCGGGGCATGGCAGTAGGGCTGCTTGCCGGTGCGGAAATAGTAGTCCTGATGATAGGGCTCGGCGGGGTAAAAGGCGGCGGCGGGGGCAAGCCCGGTAGCCACGCGGTAGCCTTTGGCCTCCAGTTTCGCAATCAGCTTTTCGGCGGTCGCCTTTTCGGCGGCGTCGCGGTAGAAAACCCTGGACAAATATTGCGCGCCGCGATCCGGCCCCTGCCCGTCGCGCTGGGTGGGGTCATGAATTTCAAAGAAACGCTTGAGCAGCGCCTCATAGGTCGTCTGGCGGGGATCGTAGAGCACCTCGACCGCCTCGACATGGCCGGTATGCCCGTCGCAGACCTCCTGATAGGTCGGCGCCGGTTTGGTCCCGCCGGTGTAGCCGCTCACCGCCCGGATCACCCCCGGCGACTGCTGGAGGAAATACTCGACGCCCCAGAAACAGCCCCCGGCGAAAGTCGCTTTGGCAAAGCGCCCGTCAAGCTCCGCTTCCGGCACGAATTCCATCGAAATCGAGTTGACGCAGTGCCGGACGTTGCGCGGAGTCAATTTTTCACCGGTGAAGACGTGCCCGAGGTGGCCGCCGCAGTGGTTGCAGACGATCTCGGTCCGCCGTCCGTCGGGATCGGGGATGCGTTTGACCGCCCCCGGGATCTCGGCGTCGAAAGCCGGCCAGCCGCAGCCGGAGTTGATTTTGTCCTGCGACCGGTAGAGCGCCGCGCCGCAGCGGCGGCAGCAGTAAACCCCGTCGGCATTGAAATTGTCGTACTGTCCGGTATAGGGTGCTTCGGTCCCCTTGTCGACGATCACCCTGCTCTCCTCCGGGGTCAAAACCCGCCAGCTGCCTTGATCACTCATTTTGTCCTCCCCGCCCGCCGCAATCGCCAGCCAGGCCAATATGATCATCAGTCGTTTCATCTTTCCCTCCGCTTTTCCATAATACTGTATCACGTCCGACCGGAAAAGCCACATTTTTTCTAAGAAAACAGAGTGTCGCCATACAATACAGCTTGACATGATTACGTATATTGTGCATCAGGAAACCACAATAGGAAAAAGTGTGATGCCGAAATATCCGGAAAAAATCCGCGAACTGATTTCAGAAACCGTGCGCGGCAACATTCACCGCGCCGGGATCGAGCTGATCCGCGAAGCCGGCTGGAGCGCCTTCACCACCGAGCGGATCGCCGAGCGAGCGGGGGTGTCGCGTGGCGTCCTCTACAACTATTTCGCCAACAAGGAGGCGATCGCACGTTCGATCCTTGATGCTTCGCTCCGCGAACAGAACCGGCAGCTCGCCGAACTCGCCGCCCATCCCGCTCCGGCAAGCGCCAAACTCCGCGCCATGGCGGCCTTTCTGGTGGAGAATTTCCTCGCCCAGCGCGAGCTTCACCGCACTTTCATCGATCACCTCCCGCCGCCCGGACACGACGGCGTGCCGCCGCCGGTTGACTTATTCAAACAGCGCGACGCGATTTTCGCCAAGGTGCTCGCCGAGGGGGTGCGCGGCGGGGAGTTCGCGGTCGCCGACCCGGCCGCCGCGGTGCTGCTGCTGGCGGGCGGGCTCCACGAATTATGCATGCGTTCATTTTTCGACGGCCGAACGCCGGAAGTCCGGCCGCTGATCGACATTTTTCTCAAAGGAATCGGTTGCTGAGGAATCAACATGAAAAGAATCATTATCATCGCCCTGGTTTTGCTTGCCGTCGCCGCCGCCGGGTTCGGCGCGTACCGCTTTTTGCGCCCGCAGACTCCCGCGCTGACCCGCTTCAAAACCGAAGCGGTGGTGCGGACCGACGTCCTCCGCACCATCTCCGCCACCGGTACCGTCGAGCCCGAGGAGCTGATCAACGTCGGAGCCCAGGTCAACGGCAAAATCATGGCCTTCGGCATCGACGCTGACGGCAAAAAGGTCGATTACGGCTCGCGGGTCACCGAGGGCATGGTGCTCGCCCAGATCGACGACGTGATCTACAAAGCCGAACTCCAGGAAGCCGAAGCCCAGCGGGAACAGGCCCTCGCAGCGATCATGAACTCCGAGGGGGCGATCCACGAAGCCGAGGCCAAACACGTGCTCGACCAGAGCAACTTCGACCGCGCCGAGAGATTGCTCAAAACCACCGCGATGTCGCAGAGCGATTACGATTCGGCCAAAGCCGCCCTCGCCACCAGCGCCGCCTCGATCACCAAGGCCAAAGCCTCGCTCAACCAGGCCCGCGCCGCCCTCAGCATCGCCGAAGCCGGGCTGATCAAAGCCAAGCGCAATCTCGAATACTGCGTGATCACCGCCCCGGTCGACGGCATCATCATCGACCGCCGGGTCAGCATCGGCCAGACCGTGGTGTCGAACCAGACCGCTTCCAGCATTTTCCTGGTCGCCAAGGATTTCCGCCGGATGCAAGTCTGGGTCGCGGTCAACGAAGCCGACATCGGCAACATCAAGCCCGGAGTCCCGGTCCGCTTCTCCTGCGACGCCTTCCCGGGAGTGGTGTTCCGCGGCAGCGTCCGCAAAGTGCGGATGAACGCCACCTTGTCCTCCAACGTGGTCACCTACATCGTCGAAGTCGACGCCGACAATGCCGATCGCAAACTGGTGCCCTACCTCACCGCCAACGTCCGTTTCGTCCTCGCCGAGCGTCCCGACGTACTGGCCGTTTCGAGCGCCGCGCTGCGCTACCGCCCCGCGCCGGAACTCTTGACCCTCCCCCCGCCGGAGGCCCCCGGCCCCGGCGAAGCGGTGGTCTACTTCGACGCCGGCAACGGCAAACTCCGGCCGGCGACGATCAAAACCGGCCTCGCCAACGGCCAGATCACCGAGATTTCCGGCGACCAGCTCGCCGAGGGCGCGCGCATCGTAACCGGCAGTGAAACCGTGGTCGCCGCCGCCGCCGGGAGCAGCGACGAAAAAAGCCCGTTCATCCCCAGCATGCCGCGCCGTACCGGCACCGGCTCCGGCGGCGGCCAGCGGACGCGGAGCAATTCGAACTAAAGAGGGCGCAAT
>CAZRFG010000308.1:0-4417 GCA_964599205.1 uncultured Victivallaceae bacterium | reverse complement strand
GTCCGGCTTTACCGGATTGAACTCTTTAACCCCAATGCGGTGCTATGAAAAAGATATTGCATAAAAAACGGAACTGCTTCACCCTCGTCGAAGTCCTGGTGGCGATGGCGGTGTTCAGCATCCTGATGATGTTCATGATGCGCTTCTTCTCCGGCACCCAGAAACTGTGGGCCGATGCCGAAGGGCAGAATGAAGTCTATTCCGACGCCCGGGTGGCGATGGACTTCGTGTCGACTTTGCTGGAAAACTCGGTTGTGGTTGAGAATAAATTGCCTTTTAAGCTGGTCAAGGGGTCGTACGGCGACGACCGGATTTATTTCTGCACCAAATCGCCGATCAAGCTCAATACCAATGCGCAGTCGAAAATGTTTTTCGTCGTGCTGCGGATTGACAACCCGCTGGAGACCGATATCGACAAGAAGTATCCCGACAAGCTCCGGCTGGCCGCGCTGGGGGATCAAAGCAGTGTTTCTTTTGACTCGATGTTCCACACCGCCACGCTTGACGCCACCAAAGTCGACGCGCTGCTCGGCACCGGCACGCTCAATGACACCTGCGAAGCGATCATCGACCGGGTGACCGGGCTGGAAATCACCGCATACAAAAATGACATGACCAAGTACACCGGTTCGCCGGTCGATCAAGTGCCGTATGCCGTCACCATCAAGCTCTCGATGCTCGACAGCAACAGCTATCGCAAGTGGAAAGAACTTAAAGGGCGGATATCCGAAGGCACCAACACCCCCAGCTATCAGTTCCGCAAACAAAATGAACGTGAATTCACTCGCACGATTTATCTCGGCGACCGCAGTTATACGCCATAAATACCAGGATCAGATGCTATGAAAATACTCCGTCGACGCCAAGAAAAAGGGATCGCGCTGCTGTTTGCACTCGGCATGATCAGTCTTTTGCTGGTCATGGCGCTGGCTTACGCCACCAATGCGATCATCGCCCGCAAGTCGGCGCTCAACAACAGCAATCGCGCCCGCGCCAAAAACTATGCCCAGTCGGCGATCAACCGGGTGATGGCTTCGCTGGCTTTTTACGACACCGTCACCGCGCCCGCCGCCGGATCTCCGCCGGCGATCCTGGTCACCGCCAACAACATCGTTTCGGTCGGAACTCAGGATTCGACCGGCAGCGAACCGGCCGACAACAGCCGTTTGCAGCTTCAGAACACGAGCAACCCTCTGGCCATTCCTTATGAAGCTTCCGGGGCGACGCTTTTTTATCCAAATCCCAAGAGTCCGCAGACGCCGCGTTGGCATCTGCTGCTCGACAGCAGCGGCCGGATTATCGGTCGTTTCGCCTATGCCATTTTGCCGCAGACCGGCAAGCTTCCGATCCCGGCTTTGAACAACAAACAGGAAACCGCCGACGCCGCCGGCGCGGTTACCGGTCTTGCCGCCGCGCCGACCGCCCGACTGGGCGCAAACATCAATGAGCTGTTGTTGGATATTGCGCCCGCCGAGTATCAGGTCAATGGCCGTCCCGCCCCGGCCGCGGCCGCCCCGATCCTGCGCTGGCTGACCCCGGAACAGGCGTTCAACAAGCTGGGCTCCAACGTTGCCGCCAACCGCGACATGCTGCGTCGCGATTACGAGATTTTCGCGCCATCCTGGCTGGAGGCGTACACTTACATTGACGGCGTCAATGTCTCCCACCGCTATCACCGTTTTGATTTGACCACCCTCAAGGACGGGATCAAACCCGCTGCCGCGGGTGATCAAGCCCGGGTGTTGGCGCTGCTCGGTATCAACAATGCCGGCACGGCGGTCGCTCCGGCCGAGTTTGCCGATACCGACGCGGTCGCGCCGGCGACCACCCCGCTGCCGTTCCTGCGCAAGATCGGAACCCTCGCCGAAGCTGGCCCTTATCAGGCGAGTCGGCTGAATCTGGCCAAGCAGATCGCCGCCAATCTGATCGACTATTGCACCACCGACGAGGTGCCGACTTCCAACAGCTCCAACTGGTGGGGTACGCCGCCGGATTTTACCGGCAACAAGAAAACCTACTACTTTGATGAAGTTGCCGTCGGCTTCGAGCTTCAGGCTTCATCGACCAAGCGCTCGGTGGTCGGTCCGCCGGCCGCCGACGTGGTCGACATCGACGCGGCGGTGACGCCTTCGGCGCTGGCGGTCGAGCTGGCGTATGTTTATCAGGGCACGATTCCAAGTCCCTCCTACAACGTCAGCGTTGAGGGTTCGGTTACCGTCAATCTTCAAATCGGTGACGCTCCGGCGATCAGCCAGGCGATCAATTTCTCCGGGACCGGGTTGACTTTCGCCGGGGCGGCGGGACAATTGTCGTCGTGCGTGATGCAGTTGAGCTCCCCGCCGACGGTGAGCCATTCGGTTACCGACATCGATCCCACCGGCAATCTTGAGGTGAAGGTGACGTTTTCCAATCTGAATATCAGCAAATTGTATTTGTACGGCGCCGCCGGACCGGTCGACTTTGTCCGCGAAATCAGCTACGACTCTCCGTCGCTGACGCTTGCTGAGACGATGTCGGCCGACGGCGGGGTCAAGAGCGCATCCGGCTACATCGGGTTCGCAGTGGTCGATCCCCGTTCGAATCTGTCCAATACCCTCGGCTCCCACGACAATTGGGAAACGATCGAGTCCGCCGCGGAGTCCAATCCGCTGACGATGCCTTCCTCCGGTCCGACTTCCGGAAGCGCCACGTTCGGCAGCAAAAATCCGGCGTCCAACGCACTCACCGCCATCGGTGATCAGGTCGACATTTTCACCAATCCTCCTTTTTTCCGCAACGGGCCGATGATCTCGCCGGCCGAGCTTGGTTATATTCATCGGGGGACCAAGGGGATGACCCTCAACCTCGCCGCGAGCAATCCGACGCTCGCCAATCCCAAGGAGTACAATCCCGGCGCGGCCAACTGGACCGCCGACGGCATTGCCTATGCCGACGGCGACGGCGGCATTCTCGATCAGGTCAAGTTCTCCTGGAAGCCCAAGGAATACGGCAAGCTCAATTTGAATCTTCGCGACGGGATTGCTTTTGATTCGGCCAACCCCACTGCGGTCCGGGCGCTTCGTGAACTTTTCCGGGTCAAGGTCAAATGTCCGCCGACGACCTTTGTCCCCGACGGCACCTCGATTGCCGTCAACCAGGACACCGCCGCCGCCACCTTTAACTCGACCGCCAATCCGCCGTATGAAACCCGCTCCGAAGCGATCGCCGATCTGATCGCCGCCGCCGGCGCCTCGCTGGCCGATCAGGCCCAGAAAGAGGAATTCATCGGCAAGACCTTGCTCCTGACCGAAGCCGAACGCGTCCCGACCGTCTTTCAGGCGGTGATCGTCGCCCAGACCATTCAGGACGTCGGCGGCGCCACCGTGGTCAAGGCTTTCGACAACGGTTCCGGTCAGCAGAATGAGACCTTCAACACCGGGTTCGGAAAATTCGATGCCACGGCGACCGCCGGTCCGGTGCCGTTCCTCTACGCCGACGAAATCACCGGCGAGGTCAAATTGCTGGCAACCATCGTCCGGGATCCGTCGACCGGCAAGTTCCATCTGATCTCAACCGAGCAGATCGAGTAACGGAGGGCCGACAGATGCGCATTGGATTTCTGCTGATCATCGGTCTCCTTGCCGGTTTTTCCGTGCTCGCGGCGCCCCCCCGGATTGCGACGGGCGGCACAAAAGCTCCCGCCGGCATGCCGAAGTTCTCCAAAGAGGAAGAAATCTGGATCCGGGACTCCTTATCCCAGGACACCGTCACCGCTTACCTCGCTGATTGCGCCGAACAGCTGGTTCAGGGCAGCAAAGGCGAACCCCTGCCGCCCTCGCAGATTCGCTTCTACGCCGCCAAAGTCCGGCGCTGGGAGAAGTATTATTTCTTTGAACACGATACCAAAATCAGCCGTCCCTGGCTCGGCAACGTGATCAAGTTCTTCGACGCCCTCGCCGCCGCCCGCGAAAAAATCGTCGATCTGCGCATCCAGAAAAAAACCGAAACCGAAGAGTTCCGGAAATGGCAGGACTACTACCAGAAAACCGCCGCAACCTTCCGCGACGCCGTCCGCAAACCCATCATCGTCACCGACAAAGATAAACTCTCCGAACTCGGCCGCCAGAAAAAAGCCGTCGTCGAAGAACTCTTCCCGGATCTCACCAAATCCAAGCCCAAACAGGAACCAAAAAAATAATCATCCACTCTCCTGTCGGCTACCCGCTGTCAGACGTGGGAGAAGACAAAACTTTTTTGAAAAAGCCGACCGTCGGCTGCGGTTTCTTTCTTCTCCCCCGAGCCTCCTCATCTCTTACCGAAACGTTTACGTACTGCGCTTTTTCTTTTTTGCATCGCAAAAAAGAAAAAGCGCCGGACTTGAAAAGGTTTGAAAAGAAGGAGGGGGCTCGGGGGAGGGAGAAAAAATTTCCTCAAAATT
>CAZRFG010000307.1:0-4420 GCA_964599205.1 uncultured Victivallaceae bacterium | reverse complement strand
AACTACGCTTCGCGTGTTCACGCATAGGAAGAATTACCCTCCGTGTGTTCTACGCACGGGAATGCGAGGCAACGACCTCGCCCCGCAGACGCTAACGAGGGAATTCCCGGGGCAGGGCCCCCGGGAACGAAGGCGAAAACTCGCCGATGCCGAGAGCAGGCGAGGAGTAAGGGCGGCGTAAGCCGTCCCGCTGCGAACTCTAAATCGGCCTTGAATTACCCATTGCGTAATTCCTGTCCCCAAGTGAGGGGTAGCAGGGGAGAGGCACGTGTGCCTCTCCCCGGACCCGCCCTCCTCCTTAAGCGCAGAATATTATTTTGTCCTCGAAGGGAAATATTCCTTCCCAACCAACCATAAGTATTGATCTATTTCTTTTCTGGAAAATTCGTTGAAATAATATTTTTCTTTGAAATCATCAATAATTTTACAGAAACGCTCGTAGTGGCCAGCATTCTTCTTGTCAAATTGGGCGTGATATGTTTTGCCCACAAAATAAACCTACAACCTTGAGCAAAATATCGTCAATATTCTGATTCCCGGGGAACAATCCTCAAAAAGCTCGTTCAAAATCCGTCCATGTCGTACTTCACGCTCATTTTCTTCCCACTTTGCAAGATATTTTACAACGTCGTCAGCGGACGGAACTTCTATCTTCGAATCCATAAACAAGTCCCTTCCTGTTCAAAATTTTGAAAAAATCAAAGATAATACGGTCCGAGAATATCCCAGTAGGTTTGCTCGAGGAGGTAGGTCTGATGATATTTGCGGATGTAGTGGCGCAGCAGCGTCAGCGGCACCGCGAGCGGGGTGCGGCTTTGGCGGCAGGCTTCGATGCAGTCGAGCACTTCCTGTTTTTCCCAGCTTTCGAGGTCGTTTTTGAAGTAGCCGAGGACGTGGTGCATCACGTTGATGTGCTTGGCCAGGGTCGGGCGGAGGGCCAGCAGCTCGTCGAGCTTGGCGAAGTAGGCGGCGAAGTCGCCGGTCTCCGCCAGCCGTCCCAGCTCGGGGTAGCGGCCGGGGGCGTGGCAGAGCAAGGTCAGTTTGTGCCGGGCCTGAAAGTCGGAGAGCTGCCGCCGCCGGTTGCCGGCGGGGTCGAGCTCGCGCCGCCGCGCCGCCGCGAAAATCCGGTTGAGGAAACGCTCGCGCAGGAAACGGTCGTTGAGCATCCCCTCCTCGATCACCGGGAGTTGCGGGAAACGCGCGATGAACGCCCCGGCGAAGAGACCGCGCCCGGTCTTCACCGGCGCGCCTTTGGCGTTGAACACCTTGACCCGTTCAAGGCCGCTTGACGGCGAATCTTTTTTGAAGACGAAGCCGTCGAGATCGGCGGCGGCGAGTTCGTCAAGCCGGCGTTTTACCCAGGAATTCATCTGGTCGGTCAGGTCGCGCCCGGTGAAATTGGTCACCAACCGGGGCGCGGCGGGGTCGCCGACGAGGCGCATCGATTCGCGCGGCACCGGAAGGCCGCACTCGACCTCGGGGCAGACCGGCACGTAGTCGACCAGCGGCCCGAGGACGTCGCACAAAAAAGCGTTGCGCTGGTGCTGGCCGTCGTAACGGACCGGATTGCCCAACAAACAACTGCTGATTCCCAATCTGATTTTTCGCATGGCGTCGCTCCTTTTTGCCTACTATATCACCGTGGGTCGCACGATGCAATTTGACTTTGGCGGTTGGCGCGTTATATTCCCGGATGTTTACCGGGAGGATTGAAAAATGCATGAACCGGTCGAATGTTCGTTCTATCAGGAGCTCGGCAACGGGCTCGTCCGCTGTCGGCTCTGCCCCCACAACTGCACCATCGCCGAGGGAAAAACCGGCCTCTGCCGGGTCCGCCGCAACGTCGGCGGGAAATTGATCGCCGAGAGCTTCGGCCGTCCGGTCGCGGTGGCGGTCGATCCGATCGAAAAAAAGCCGCTCAACTGGTACCGGCCGGGGTCGAAGACCTTCTCAATCGGCACCTACGGCTGTAATTTCCGCTGCCGTTTCTGCCAGAACGACACCATTTCGCGCTGCGGTTACGACGCCGGCCGCCCGGCCAACTACCTCCCCCCGCAACGGGTGGTCGAGCTGGCCAAAGAGTACGGCTGCGAAAGCGTCGCCTTTACCTACAACGAGCCGACCGTGTTCATCGAGTACGCGATGGCCACCGCCCACCTCGCCCGCCTCGCCGGGCTCGGCACCGTGCTGGTCAGCAACGGCTTCATCAATCCCGAGCCCCGCGCCGAATTTTACCCGCTGATCGACGCCGCCAACATCGACCTCAAGGGGGATGACCGTTTCTACCACGAACTCTGCGGCGGAATCCTGGAAACGGTGCTGGAAAGCTGCGCCTTTTTCAAATTCGAGTGCAACGGGCACCTCGAACTGACCACCTTGATCATCCCCGGCAGCAACGACCGCGAGGACGTGATCGGCCCCCTGCTCGACACCGTAGTCGAACGGCTGGGGACCGACACCCCGCTCCACTTCTCCGCCTATTTCCCGGCCGGCGGCTTCACCGCCCCGCCGACGCCGCCCGAGACGCTCTACCGCATCCGCGACCTCGCCGCCGGCAAGGGCTTCACCCGAATCGAGCTTGGCAACCTCAGGATGTGAACTCGTCCTCGTTGAAGACGATCGCTTCGAACACGGTGAAACGCGCTCCTTCGCGCCAGTCGTCCGGCCGCAACCCGGCCTTTTGCGCGAGATAAGTCAGCGTCGTCGCAAGATCCCACCCCTGCTCCGGCGCGACCTGGGGCAGAAACACCGCCGAAAGACCGTGCTTGTGGATGGTCATCCCGTGTTTGCCGATCACGATGTCCTGCCAGGACGCCACCGGTTTTTCCGGGGTCAAGACCGAAATTTCGATCGAAATACGGTCGAATTCCGCCGGGGTGAGCGAAGGAAAGCGCGGATCGCGGAAGGCGCTGTCCACCGCGCGGGCGCTGACCGCTTCAAAGAGCGGGCGGAAGGCCTGAATTTCGCCGATACAGCCGCGCAGCCGATGGCTTTCCTTTTCAGTCAGAGTGACGAAGCAGCCCGCTTCGCGGCACATCGCTTCGCTGCAGCGGGCGGCGAATTGGGCGGGTTTGGGGGCGACGCCGCGCTCGAGCACCTGCCGGATCGAAGTCCGGGCGATGTCGAGCAATGCGCGCTTGTCGGCGGGAGCGAGGTAATCGCCACTTTTCTCACCTTGCGGCACCCACTTCGCATGCCCGGCGGCGGCGAGGTAACAGACGAAGCGCGAGCCATCGCCGTCGCCGTCGGCGCTGGTGGCGTAATGAAGCAATTTAAATTCGGTCTTTTCCGGAATTGTCGCCAGCATCAGCCGGATCGGCTGGGCGCCGCAAATGGTGGCGCCGGTCCGCTCGATGTAAGCATGGAAGCCCTCGCCGTCGCCCCGGCGGATCAAGTCAAAGGCGTCGAGGTCGAGCTTTCGTACCTGATGCCGGATATCGTCCTGGAACGGCGTAAAGCGGAAGTCGGCGCCGTAGTGGGTGAAGTCGCTGCTGACCACCAGCAGCGTCTCGCTGTCGATGACGCTCCGCAGCGCGGCGGCGGCGCGCTTGATGCCGACCCCGTCGAGCGAACTCACGATCAACGGCAGCACCGCAAACTCTTTGAGCGCGTACTGAAGCATCGGGTACTGAATCTGGGTCGAGTGTTCGGCGGCGTGGACGGCGTCGCTCTCCAGCACGGAAAACCGCGCCGCCAACCGGCCGAGCGCCTCGCGGTCGACCGGAATTTCGCCGAGCGGCGTGGATACCCGTTCGGCTTCGGGTGCGATCAGGGTGTCGGGCTGCCAGACGCGGTGGCTGGGGGCGAGCAGAATCACCCGCTTGAAATCGGCGTCGAGGATGGTTTTGATGCCGTAGGCGGCGACCGCGCCGGAATAGACCATCCCGGCGTGGGGGAGGATGAGAATGTTGGCGGCGAACGCCGGAACTTCGGCCTGATCGAGATACTTCTCGATCCGCTCGACGAGCTCGTCGCGATTGCCGGGATACCAGCTCCCGGCGATGGTACTCGCCAGGACGCGCGAAGATTTGGAGCCGAGCGAAACCGACAACTGTTCCGAACCGGGCGTGAAACGGTACTTCATAACAACCCCCAATCTTTGAAACCGGAGTTTACAGTATCCCCGCGCCCAAACTTTGTCAAGCCGGAAAAATCTGCCCTGGCAGGACGTGTTTTTCGCGGCGCGGGAAGCTGCGGTCAAAGGCGACGACGTCTTCGCGGTTGATCCGGTAGGCTTCGCCCTCGTCGAAACGTCCGGCGAGGTCGCGGCCTTCTTCCAGCGCCAGTGCCAGGAGCGCCGGGCAGAATTCACCGTCGATTGCGGCCACGCCGTACTTTTCACCGGGTTCGAAACCGAAGCGGGCGTAGTAGGCCGGATTGCCGTAGATGACCACCGCCGGGAACCCGGCCATCCGGGCCA
>CAZRFG010000306.1:0-4441 GCA_964599205.1 uncultured Victivallaceae bacterium | reverse complement strand
ATCGGCGCGAGTTCGCCGGAACAAGTGATCGAGCTGGCCAAGTCGCAGGCCAACACCGCTTTTTCCGCCGAGGAGGCGGAGACGATCGAAGCGTTGACCGCCGATACCAGAACGAAATTCCATTTTTTACCCATGTGAGAAAGCGGTCACCGGATGAAAATTGTCGCGCTTGACGCCTATACCCTCGACGGCGACGACTGGAGCGGCGTCGCCGCCGCGGGAGAACTCCTGAGATACGACCGCACCCCGCCCGAAGCGGTGATTGAACGCGCCGCCGGAGCCGCGGCGCTGCTGGTCAACAAGGTCAAAATCGGCGAAACCGAGCTGGCGAAACTGCCGGAGCTGCGCTATATCGGCGTCCTCGCCACCGGCTACGATGTGATCGACCTTGCCGCCGCCCGGCGGCACGGCGTGGCGGTGACCAACATTCCCGCCTACGGCACCGAGGCGGTGGCGCAATTGACCTTTGCTCACATTCTCCATCTGACCAACCGCCTCGCCGACCATGCCGCGAGCGTCGGTGCCGGAGACTGGTGCCGCGCGTCCGACTTCAGCTACCGGCTGACCCCGCAAATCGGCCTCGGCGGCAAAACGCTCGGGATCGTCGGCTGCGGCCGGATCGGAAGCGCGGTCGCCCGCATCGGGCTGGCATTCGGGATGACCGTGATCGGCGTTTCGCGCCGGGCGCTGCCGCCGGCAGGCGGCATCCGCCGGGTCGAACTTGACGAGTTGCTACGGCAGGCCGACATCATTACGCTCCACTGCCCGGCGACGCCGGAAACCCGGAAGTTGATCAACTCCGCTACCCTCGCCCGGATCAAGCGGGGAGCTTTCCTCGTCAACACCTCGCGCGGCGCCCTGATCGACGAAGCGGCGCTGGCCGAAGCCTTGAACTCCGGCCGTCTCGCCGGGGCGGGGCTCGACGTTCTCGACGGCGAACCGCCCTCCCCCGGCAATCCGCTGCTGACCGCGAAGAACTGCTTCATCACCCCCCACCTCGCCTGGAGCGGCGACGAAGCGCGCGCTGCACTGCTCGAAATCGCCGGCGAAAACCTGCGCGCTTTCGCCGCCGGCCGGAAACTCAACCGGGTGGACTGAACACCCCCCGTGCAAGTGAATCGTTGCGGAACTTGAGAATAGGGCGGGGATCGCGGTGGCGGTGGCGTTTCGCCGCCAATCGGGATACTCTTTTCCGCCCGACAGGCCTTCGCGGCAAAAAAAGACCGCAACAGCTCCCCCCGGAACCATTGCGGTCACTCGTCCCTGAAACCGGATCATCCCCCACCGCATCCGGCTTCCATATACTGATTCGAACCAGACCGGTGCTTTTATGCATCGGTCAAAGGTTGCATCCGTTTTTTTCGCCGCTCCCCCTCCGCGACGGCAGGCGTCAGCCCGGCAGCCGCCATCAGGGATTGACCGCGAACACGCCGTCGGCGCTGAACACCCAAATCCGGTCGCCCAAAGTTACCAGATGCGGCCGGTACGGACAGTCCGCGGCGTAGGGAAAGGATTTTTCCGCGGTCACTTTGCCGTTGTCGCCGTTGATCCGGCGGACCTTGCCGTCGAGGCCGGCGGTGTAAATGCCGTCTTTCGCCGCCAGCGTCGAAACCGCCGGAGCGGGCAATTTGGCCGAGACTTTCCGCTTTCCCGCGCCGTCGACGGCGGTGAAAAAGCCGTTGACCGTCACCGCCGCCACGGTATTTTTCCAGCGCACAAGGTCGTAAGCCGGACCGCCGAGATTGGCCTCGAACTGCTTCGCATTCACCCCGTCGTGGCAATAGAGGAACCCGTCGCTGCGAACCGCATAAGCCCGGTTGCCGGCGCCGAGATCGGTGATCAGGGAGGCGAGGCCGTAGGGCGAAGCGACATAATCTTTGGTCTTGGAGCCATCCGAATTGATCACCAAATGATAGTAGTATTCAATCCCCGGGAAAACCTCGTCCCGGCCGTCTCCGGTAAGGTCGCCGACCGCCATGCTGACGATGCCGTGAGCGACTTCGGTACGCCGCTTGAGCTTGCCGTCGAGGGTGAAAAAGAAAACATGCCACGACTCCGAGCCGACCGCAATCAGGGGCGGCCGGTCTTTGCCGTCAGGATAGACGAGCTTCGCCGTCACCGGCACCCCCATGCGTTTCCAGAAGGCGGGAATTTCCGCCTCCCACAGCTTTTCGCCTCCGGCGGAGAACAGGAAAATTCTGCCCGGAGCGTCGGGCGCGGGCTTGACCGGCCGGGTGCCGACCAGCCAGAACTCGCTGCCGTTGACGGTCAAAGCATCGACCGAAGAGATTTCCGTCCCGAGTTCGCGCTTGAAGGTCTGCCGTCCGTCCTGATCGAGGAGATAAAAAGTCCCTTTGCAAGTGCCGGCCCCGATATGGCTCGTTCCGGCCGCGCTGCGGGTGACCGGGCTGTCGAATTTGAAAAGCGGGGCAACCGTCTCACCACTGCCGGCGGCGGCGAGATCGATGCGTTCGCCTTTGCCGGCGGCATCGCCGGAGTTGCCGGAGGTTTTGGCGGTGCTGAGGAAGACTTTGTCGCGTCCGACGAAAGTCACCGTCGAATCATCGTTGATCGTCACGCGGGTGCCGTCGGCGGCAAACGAATTCGGCGAAAGGCGGCTGATTTCGACCCCCCGCGGCGCTTTTCCGGTCTGCGGCTTAAAGTAGAAGACAAAAAATTCGCGGTCGCCCCTGTCCATTTTCGCGTCTTTCCAGAAAATCTTGCTGCGGGTCAGGAAATCGCAATAGCGGTAGTCCGAGAGACTCCCCTCCGCGCTCGCGCCATGCGAATACTCCTGCTCGGACTGCTGAAAAAGCCGGCTGCCGGTGCCTTCCGAAATCGAGAAGAAACGCCGGTCGTCGGGATTGGCGGGATCCGGTTTCTGCTCCAGCAGCACCCCCTGGGGCGTCGCCTTTTCCGCCACCGCGGTGGTGCGCCAGCGGGAGCTGAAACGGTAATCGCCGGGCTTGTCGGCCGCCAATTCGTCGATAATCCACAAGCCTGAGCCGCCGTCAAAGCAGAAATGGCGGTAGTGGTTGACGCCGTTGAGCCCTTCGAGGAGGATGGTCAGCACCGCCCGCTGCCGGTCTTCGCTGACCGCGGAGCCGATCAGCTGGGCGGCGCGTTCGCTTTTGGCGATTTTGCCCCGTCGCCGCTCGGGACTGGCGCCGTTGCGGACGACCGAAACCACGTTGTGGTCCTCAAAAAAGCGGCGGATGTAGTCCCCCTCAAAAAGCCACATCCGGTTTCCCGCCAGATACAGCGCCACGCCGATCGCGTCGTCGTGCCCGTGGGGCGCGCCGTTGAGCCCGTTGACCGCGAGAAAGGTCGCGTCGGGCGCAAAAGAGGTGCGGAAAATCGCCTTGTCCAGCGCGGGATGGCGCAGCGGCGTCATGCCGAGCAATTCCTGCCGCGCCGGCGAAACGGTGAAAGTCGTCAGCCCCGAAAAGCGGGGAATCTCCGGCGGCGGAAGATCGATCGGAATGCCGAGCGCCTGGCACTGTTCGGCATAGAAACCGCGGCCGCCGGCGCTGCGGTAGATCATCGACAGAATCGCCAGCGACTCCTGATCCCCGGTCATTTCGCAGGACTCAAAAAGCGGCATGAAAGCACCGCGCATGCCCCACAATTTGGCGTCGCCGTAGCCCGCGGTGAAACCGAGATGGCTGAACGCCCCTTTTGCATAATCGACATACTCCCGGAAGCTGTCGGAAGCAAAGAGATTCTTGGCGGCTCTGCCGTTGACCAGCATGTAGTCGGTGAAGATCCGGTAGACCAGGAACTGATAGCCGCCGGCATCCTCCGGCGAAAGCGGCTGTCCGGCGATGCCCTTGAAGGTGAAATCGGCGACGGCCATGAAATAGTCAAGCCCGGGGATCGGCGCGCGGCTCTTGAGGTAACGGCTGTTGCCGTAAACCGTCCGCGAGGCGAAGGCGAAATGGTTGGTCCAGTATTTCGGCTCGTTTTTGCGGTAACTCTCAGCCGGGCCGACCATTTCCCAGCAATCCATCGCGCCTTCGATGATTTTGCGCGACAGCTCCGCCGCCTCCGCCCGGTTGCGAAGGGTAAAGGCATCGGACTGTTCAAAAAAATAGTAGAAATACGGCAGTTCCTGCGCCTCAAAAGTCGGCGGCATATTGCGGTTGCTGGCGACGCCGCGCGCGAAATTTTCGTTCATGATGGTCAGCAGCTCGCCGAATGCCCGAACATAAGCGGGATCGCCGGTGCGGCGGAAATCGAGGAACAGCGTTTTGGCATGCGTCGAAATGGTGAGGCTCAGCTTTCGCGCCTGATCTCCGGCGTAAAACGCTTTGACGTCGGCGACCACCCGGGCGGGATCGCTCAGCGGTTTTTCCGGATTGGCGGGTTCCTCGGTATAAAAGGCGAGCCGGGCGGGATCGGGAAACCGGGTCAGGAGCTTTTTGACCGCCTCGCGCCGCTC
>CAZRFG010000305.1:0-4448 GCA_964599205.1 uncultured Victivallaceae bacterium | reverse complement strand
GCAACTGCTGCTGCTGGGGGGCGGGATTCTGTTGCTCTATTACGGCGTCTTTGCCTGGATCGCCTGGATTTCCGAGCTCCGGCACACCAATGCGCTGGGCGGCATCACGCCGGAGCGCAAAGAGGAATATTTTATCCAGTTTCAGATCATCGCCCTGCGGCGGGCGGCGCTGCTGGTCTCGGCCATCGCCGTTGCCGGATTCATCCGCTACCGGATGAAGTTGCGAAGAAGGGATGCATCTTGAACCGCTCTTCCGCTATCGGCGATCGTCGATAAGAGTCAACGCCGCAGTGCGGCTTTGAGACAGAGAGGCGAATCTTTTTACTTCGCCAAGATGCCGGATGAACTTGACCGCGGCAAAAATGGTGGTATAGTACGTTAGGCGTAGTTGCGCCCGGTATCCTGCTATTTTTGCTTACGAAAGGACGGTGCGGTATGGATGACATCAATATTCATGAGGTGAAAGAGTTCCGGCTCAAAACGCTGGTTTATTTCGGCTGCGGCGCGATCCGCAAAATCGAGGACATCGCCGCCGCCCTCGCCAAACGCGGGATCAAAAAAATTCTGGTCGTTTCCGGGCGCGGCGCTTACAAGTCGACCGGAGCGTGGGATCACGTGGTTCCGGCGCTCGCCAAACACGGTATCGCTTACGCGCTTTATGACAAAGTGACCCCGAATCCGACCACGCTTCAGATCGACGAGGCGGTCGCCCTCGCGCCCGACGCCGGAGCGGTTCTCGCCATCGGCGGCGGCAGTCCCATCGACGCCGGCAAAAGCGCGGCGATTCTCCTCGCCTATCCCGATCGCAATGCCGACCAGCTCTACAAGTACGAGTTCACCCCCGAGAAGGCGGTTCCGGTCATCGCCATCAACCTGACCCACGGCACCGGCACCGAGGTCGACCGCTTCGCCGTCGCCACCATCCCGGTCGACGAATACAAGCCCGCCATCGCCTACGACTGCATCTATCCCGAATGGGCGATCGACGACCCCGCCCTGATGACCGGCCTCGGCGAAAAGCAGACCCGCTTTGTCAGCATCGACGCCGTCAACCACTCGGTCGAAGCGGTGACCAGCATCGTCGCCAGCCCGCTCTCGATCTCCCTCGGCCGCGAAGCCATCGCGCTGGTCGCCAAATTCCTTCCGGTCGCCCTCAAGTCGCCCGGCGACCTCAACGCCCGTTATTATCTCCTTTATGCGTCGCTCCTCGCCGGGGTGGCGTTCGACAACGGCGTGCTCCACTACACCCACGCCCTCGAGCACCCGCTGAGCGCGGTCAAGCCCGACCTCACCCACGGCCTCGGCCTCGCCATTCTGCTGCCCGCCGTGGTCAAACACGTCTACCCGGTCCGGCCCAAAGTCCTCGCCGACGTCCTTGCTCCCCTGGTTCCCGGCCTCGAAGGCAATCCCGGCGAAGCCGACCAGGCCGCCATCGGCGTCGAAAACTGGCTCCGCTCCGTCGGTGTCACCGAGAAACTCTCCGACGAAGGCTTCAAAGCCGAAGACCTCGACCGCCTGGTCGAACTCGTCTTCACCACCCCGTCGCTAAGTTTCCTGCTCTCGCTCGCCCCCAATCAGGCCGATCCGGCCGCGGTCCGGGAAATTTATCAAAATTCCCTTTTCCCGCTCGGCAAGTAACCCTCGGGTCCGGGGGCTTCCCGCCCCCTGCCCATGAGCGGAACGCCGTTACGACCCTCTGGCGGCTTTGCCGCCGATGACCGGGGAGGGGCGTCTCCGGCGTTTTTGAAAGAGATTTTGCTTCCGAAAGGTTCAGGGCTCTCTCCGCCGAAAGACGAAGAGAGCCCTTCCTTATACCGGGGGTGGCACGTCGATACCGCGTCTGGCACGCCGAATCCGACAATATCGATGCGGCGAGGGCTCTTCCGCCCGCACTGCCGGGCGGGGGGAGGGGGAGATGGTCGGTGTTTGTCCGGCACATCCTGTTCCCGGCCGGAATCGCGCTTTGCGTGTCCCGGCTCAGACCGGGCTCCAGCTTTCACTTCCTGTTGTTTTTGCGTTATTGGCGTGGTATAGTATGAAATATCAAAATGATGTCAAAACGGGGTATGGTGTGATAAAAGAAGATTCAGGAACGGTGCGGTCGGTGATCAAGGCGCTGGCGGCATTGGAATTTGTGGTCGAGGAGTCGATGACCCGGCCGGGGGTGGGGCTTTCGGAGATCGCCGCGGCGCTGGAGATTCAGCCGACCACGGCGCGCAATATTCTAAAGACGATGGAGTTGGCGGGGTACATCGATCGCGCCGAAAGACGGCTCTATGTCCCCGGCGGGAAGTGTTTCGGGATGAGCCGGGCGGCGATGATCGCCGGGCGGCTCAACAAGGTGATGGCCCCGCGCCTGGCCGAACTTGCGCGCGAAGGCGGGGAGTCGCTGGTGCTGACCACGCTTTTCAACGGACGGCGCAAGGTGCTGTTGCGGAACCAGGGGGACTCGCCGGTGGTGGTCGATATCCGCAATGCCGAACTGGAACGTTCGGGATGCGAACTGGTGACCACCCGGATCATGCTTGCTTACGCGGCGGCGTCCGAACTCGAGTTGTATTTGCGGCGCAACGGTTTTCCCAAAGAGGCTTGGGACGGGATCGCCGACCGGGCGGCCCTTGACCGGGCTTTGGAAGCGCTGCGCCGGGCCGGATATGCGGAAATGATCGGGGGGGAAATTTACGCGGCGGCGTTTCCGCTGCTTGACGGCGCGGGGATGCTGCTGGGCGCGTTGGGCGTGTTTTTGCCGGTGTTCCGGCTGTCGGTGGAGTCGAAAGAGGCGGTTTTCGGGCGGATTCGTGAGACGCTCCGGATGGTTCGCGAGGAGTTTTGAGGATGTTGGCCAAGACGCGGGATATGTTTCGCCGGACTTTCGAGTCCGGGGCCGGGGCGGGAGGATTTCTCGCCAGTTCATTGTGTTTCGGAATGGCCTTCGGGAGTTTCTACGGGGTGCTCAACAACTACCTCGTTCAGATCCAGCATTTCGGGGAATACGACCGGGGCGTATTGGAATTTTTCCGCGAGACGCCGGGGTTGTTCCTGATCGTGATCCTGGCGCTGATGCACCGCTTCAGCGAGTGGAAAGTGCTGCGGACCGGGCTGGTGATCGGGATGCTGGCGAGCTGCTCATTGATGTTTGTCGGCGCCAACCGGGTTTTTCTCACCGTGCTGGTGATTTTCTGGAGCGCGGGCGAGCATATCCTGATGCCGGTCCGCAATTCGCTCTCGATGCACCTCGCCAAGCCCGGCATGCAGGGGCGGTCGCTGGGGCTGACTTCAAGCGTCGGCTACCTCGGCCAGCTGGTCGGGGCGCTGGCGGCGGCGGCGCTGTTCTATTTCGGCACCAACAAACTCGCGGCGGAGCATCCGGCGCTGCTGTACAACCTCGCCTGGCTCTTGATCGGGATTTTCCTCCTCGCGAGCTTCTGCTGCATCGCGACCAAAAAAAGCGACGTCCGCGAGACCGTCCGGCGGCCGCGGCTTTATTTCAAACGGAAGTACCTCAAGTTCTATTTGCTCGAACTCTTCTGCGGGGCGCGCAAACAAATTTTTCTCACTTTCGCCCCTTTCGTGCTGATTCTGATCTACGGCTTCGACACCCAGAAGATGGCGCTGCTGACCGGCGTTTGCGCCGCGCTCAATATTTTCGCCGGACCGCTGGTGGGCAAGCTGATCGACTGGATCGGTTACCGCAATACGATCATCTACGACACCATCGTGCTGTTTTTCGTCTGTCTGATCTACGGTTTCGCGCCGAAACTTTTTTCGATGGAGGTGGCGTATTACGTGGTGGTGATCAACTACATCCTTGACGCGATGCTGAGCAACGCCGCGATGGCGTCGAGCATCTACGTCAAGGACATCTCCGATACCGCGGACGAAGTCACTTCGACGCTGACCACCGGGATTTCGATCAATCACCTGATCAGCGTGCTGGCCGCGCTGGCGGGCGGCTGGCTGTGGCGTGAATACGGCGTCGGGGTGCTCTTCTCGTTTGCCGCGGTGATGGCGGTCTGCTACACCTTTTACGCGATCACCATTCCCAAAGCGCCGAAAGCCGCGGCATGACCTTTGGCGCTCTTGATCCGGGAGATTTCCGGGGCGAGCCGCCGGGTATGCCGCCGGCGGCGGAGCGCCGAAACCGCAAACCTTGAAGCTCCACATGCACCTTCAATGATCAGCCACGGGACGGTGGTATCCCGAGGCCGACGGTCGGCTTATTCCGCTTTTTTGGCGTACTTGGCGTCGATTTTTCCCAGCGCCGCAAGCTGCTTCGGGCTCAAGGTCCGGCCGGCTTCGTGCTGCTTGGCGAGCGATTCAAAAAAGGCGCGGTCGTCGTAGGTGAAGCGGCCCTTCTTGGCCGGTTCCGCCCACGCGGTGACTTTCGCCAGCCGCTCCAGCATCGCGGCCGCGCCGCTGTCGGCGGCCGCCGGGGCGGCGGCGCCGTC
>CAZRFG010000304.1:0-4466 GCA_964599205.1 uncultured Victivallaceae bacterium | reverse complement strand
TACACTCTTTCCGAAACGACCTCAACAACATGGTCGACCGCTCCGGTTTTGCTCAGCATCTAACGCTGGAGCTCGTGGGCGATGGCCATGTTGTTGAGGTCGTTTCGGTTGCCGATGTAGGCGTCGCTGTCGGGGCGTTCCGAATTGGAGGAGGGGGCGTTGGCCGGAGTCATCGCGTAGCTCTCGATGCCGGAAATGCTGCGGTCCTGGGTGGCGTTGACGTGAATCGACAAAAAGAGATTGGCCTTTTTCTCGCGGGCGATCTGAACCCGGCGGTCGAGGGTCAAATAGACGTCGGAATTGCGGGTCAGGACAATATTGTAGCCGGCGCGTTTGAGGAGGTCCGCCACCTTGCGCGAGAGTTTCAAGGTGAGGTCCTTTTCGCGGTAGACCGCGCCCTGGGCGCCGTTGTCCTTGCCGCCGTGGCCGGGGTCGAGGACGATTGTTCCCAGGGGATGGCGCGGCACCGAGCGCTGGCCGAGAACCGGGTCGAGCATGGTGTTGACGTCCAGCTGGGCAAGGTAAAGTTTGCCGCTCCGGAGCGCGGCGAAACTCATCGTATAACGCCGGCCGTTGATCAGCACATAGCGCTTGTCCGGGAAGAAAACCGCGCGGGCGCCCTGTTTGCTGATCGTCACCTGGCTTTTCTGGTCGGAGCTCCGCATCTGGTAGCGCGCAGCCACGTCGTCGACCGAGACGTAACGGCGGCCTTTGACCACGATATAGTCGGCCAGCGCGCCGAGCGGCGACAGCAATGCGACAGTGAGCAGGATCAACAGAAACTTAGTTTTCATCGGTGCTCTCATTTTCTTCCTGGAGCGGTTCATCCGCCCAGTAGGAACTTTCGTAGACCGCGCGGGCGATGCCGGCGGCGAGTTTGTCGAGATAAGCGTCGGAGGCCATCAGCGCCTCGTCCTCGGCATTGCTGATAAAGCCGCACTCGATCAGCACTGACGGGGTGTCCGAGAAGCGCAGCACCCGGAAGCGGGCGTGTTTGACGCCGCGGTCGAGGGCACCGGTTTCACCGAGTACATTCTGCTGGAGCTGGGCGGCGAAAACCAGCGATTCGCGTTCAAAGCGGTTGCCGGGGTCGTTGCTTTTGATCCGGTCGGAGACTTTGCCGTTGGTGACCGGCGCGTTGGAGGGGGCGATGGCAAAGGTTTCGATGCCGCGGGCATTGCGGTTGGTGGCGGAATTCTGGTGGATCGCGATGAACAAATCGGCATTGCAGCCAGTGGTCATCGCCGCCCGTTCGTCGAGCGAAACGTCGCGGTCGTCTTCGCGGGTCAGGAATACCGTGAAGTCCATCTCCCGAAGCCGCCGGGCGACGCGTTGCGCGATCTCGAGATTAATGTCTTTTTCCAGCAGTTTGGCTCCCTTTGCCCCGGTGTCGGTGCCGCCGTGGCCGGGGTCGAGCAGAATCCGCCGGATCGGCGCGAACGGGATTTCGTCGGGAAGGAAAAACGGCTGCAGCGTTTTGGTGAAGTCGAGCCGGTGCATATACCAGTTGCCGCCGGCGTCGCGCAGCACCGGGAAATTGAAATAGAGCAGCATGCCGTCGAGTTTGGCGGCGCGTTTGTCGACGCTGAGTTCAAAGCGGTAGTCTTCGTTGCCGATGATCAGTTTTTCGGCGTCTTTGGTTTCGATGCCGAGTTCCAGTCTGTCGGCGACGTCGTCGATCCGGAGGTAGCGGCCGTCATCGGTGTTCATGCCCCGGAGCGGCCCGTTGAGCGAAAGCGCCGCGAAAGGCAAAAAAAGCGCGCTGATCAACAGGATGGAAAAACTTCGTCTCATCACTTGCTTTTGACACTTTCAAGTTTGATGTAGACGCTGTAATCCTCTTCCGGGGGATACATCGCATGGCATCCCGGCCCGATTTCGACCACTTCGTTGAGCGAGCCGAAGACGAAACCCTTGGCCTCGCAGACCGCCCGTTTCCACGGGAAGTCGAGGGCCAGCGCCGCGGCCAGCGCCGCGCTCAGGGTGCAGCCGGTGCCGTGCGAAGCGTGCCGCTCGGGGGCGCGGGGCGAACTGACGGCGTAAACTTCGCCGCCGGGAATGGCGAGATAATCGGTGACTTCCTTGGCTTTGGCGTCGACCGCGTGGCCGGTTTTGAGCCAAGCGGCGCATTGCCAGCGGCGGGTGCATTCGGCGGCGGCCTCGATGAAATCGGCGGGGGTACGGAGTTTGACGCCGAGCAGGAGTTCGGCTTCGGGAATATTGGGGGTGAGGTAGGCGGCACGGAAGAAGAGTTCGTTTTTCAGCACTTCGATCGCGCCGGGCTCGAGCAGCACCGCGCCGCTGGTGGCCACCATCACGGGGTCGATCACCAGCGGAATCTTGTTGGCGCTGAATACCTTTGCCACGGTTTTGATAATTTCGGCGTTGAACAGCATCCCGGTTTTGGCGCATTTGATCTCGATCGCGTCGAAGACCGCCAGCAACTGCTCGCGGACACCTTCGGCGGGGACCGGATCGATCCGCCGGACGGTTTTCGGATTCTGGCTGGTGATCGCGGTGATCGCACTGGCGCCGAAGACGCCGAAGGCATTGAATGTCCGCAAATCCGCCTGAATGCCGGCGCCGCCGCCCGAATCGCTGCCGGCGCAGCTAAGCGCCGCCGGATAAAATTGTTGTTGATTTTTTTTCATCGGGAAGTTGTTTTTTCCGGTTGTTTCAGGTATATTCTCAGGTGAATAAATTACACCGCCAAAGGCGGAAAACAAACCGCCGAGAGAAATTTTTTTGATGAAATCGAACTTTTTGCCGAGCTTGCTTGGGGCTCTGTTCCTGCTGGTCTGGCCGTGTTTGCTGCGCGCCGCCAATGAGCCGGAGGGGACGGTCACCGGATCGGGGGTCGAACTCCTCTATGAACCCGGCGCGGAACGCCGGAGTGAAAAACTCGATTCGCTGCGCGAACTCGACCGCGAGTTGACCCGGCTTTTCCGCGCTCCCCCGGCCCGGCGCGGGCGCTGCCGGGTGATTTTTTCGGCGGCGCGCCGGAGCGACGCGCTGGAGTTGCGGCGGACGCCGGAGCGCACCGATATTCTGCTCGGCGACCGTTTCTATGAAGTATATGAAACCGATCCGGCTTTTCGCCGCAAGCTGATCCGCGCGCTGCTGCTGGCCCGCTTCGCCGCGGTCGAGGGTTCGCGGTCGCTGCCGGAGTGGATCGGCGCCGGGCTCGACGGCATCGTCGCCGCCAATCGCAGCAGCGGCCGGATCGCCCGCAACATCCGTTATTATCCGGTTTTGCGGGCGCTCCTGATGAGCAACAATGCGCCCGACTTCCGGGAACTCTCGCTGGTCTCCGATCCGAACTTCAACGGCTCGGCGCTCCAGAGCTTCGAGGAACTGTCGCGTTTCCTGCTGGAAACCGCCTCGGCCGCCTCTTCGCTCAAGGACAACGCCCTCGGCGACTATGTGATGATGATCGTATCCAACAACCGCCGCCCGGAGGAGGCTTACGACCTGACCATCCGCCGGGTGCTCGGCGCGATGTCGCCCGGGGTGCCGGCGGAGCGGATGCTGCAGCTCGCCGCCGAGCGGCTGGCTTTCAACTCCCGGACGCCGCGCCCCGGCGACCATTCGCAATCACTGCTGCCGGGGGTGCTGACGATTGAATACTCGCCGCTCGGGAGCGACGGCAAAGTGAAGCCGGGAGCGGCCAAAACCAAGGCTTCCTTTGAAATTTTGCCGTCGCTCTTCAAAAACCGCCATCCCGATGCCCCCAACATCCGGCTCGACCAGACCCGGCGGCTGCGCGATTTCGCCTTCGGCTTCCCGGTCGAGGTGCTGCCTTATTCCGAGAAAATCGTGATGATTCTGGAAAAGTCGGACGGGTCCGATCCCGAAGCGGAGCGCAAGGAACTCCTCGCCGCGGTGGCCGAACTCAACGCCGCGCTGCGCCGCCAGGCGGCGATTGAAAAAGAACTGGAAAAAATTGAAAACGAAACGGTGTCGCCATTTGCCCGTTTCAGTTCCGATCTGGCCGAGGAGTCCCGCAGCCAGGAGATGCTGACTGAGCGCGGGCGGGCTTTTTTGAATCAGATTGAAGCGGAATATCTGGCCGAATAAGACGGAACAATTTGCATGAGCCCGGTTTCGGGGCTATATTATTCATTCGGTTCGGTATGATTGCCGGACTTGACAACTCTCAAGGAAAGAAACATGGAAAAGCTTGAACTTTTGACTCCCCTGATGAAACGAGGCAGTGAATTCCTGCAGGTCAAATACCCGATTATCTGCGGTGCGATGACCTGGGTTTCGGAGCCCAATCTGGTGGCCGCGGTGCTCAACAACGGCTGCTTCGGCTGCCTCGCCGGCGGCAACGCGCCGACCGACGTGCTCAAAAAGCAGATCGAGGACCTCCGCACCATGACCGACAAGCCCTTTGCGGTCAACTTGATCACCATCGCTCCCGCGTATCGCGAACATCTCGCGATCACTCTTTCTCTACTCCAGTC
>CAZRFG010000303.1:0-4487 GCA_964599205.1 uncultured Victivallaceae bacterium | reverse complement strand
CGGCCGCAAGCGTCCTCCGCTCGGGCCGGGCTCAGCGGCGGAACTCGTTCCGCCTACTTGAGCTGGGGCTTCGCCCGGAGCGGGAACGGCGAGGCGCTGCCTCGCACACCGCCAAAGGGCTCCGCGCCCTTTGGAAACCGCGCAAGGGCGCGGCCCTTGACCGGGGTACTTGGGGCGTTGCCCCGGCTCACTTCAGCGCCAGCAACTTCTTCATTAACGCGCCGTGGGTGCCCGCCGCGCTGAAGCTTTCACTGAGTTCGACGTAGAGCCGGTACAACTCATCGTACACCCGGACATTCGCCGGGTCCGGCACGTAACGCTTTTCCTCAAATCCGCAGATCGCCAGTTGCGCTTCGGGCGCGCTGTCATAAACCCGCCCGGCCACCGCCCCCAAAATCGCCGCCCCCAGCGCGCAGCTCTCCGACCCCTTCGGCAGCAACAGCGTTTTCCCCAGCACGTCGGCATACACTTGCATCAACAGCGGACTCTTGCGCGGAATTCCCCCCGCACAGATGATCTCCCGCGGCCCCACCCCGCAACTCTCCAACTGCTCGACAATCCGCCGCGCCCCGTACGCCGTCGCCTCCACCCAGGCGCGGAAAAACTCCGCTCGGGTGGTGTGCAACGTCATCCCCAGCACCAGCCCGCTCAACGCCTGATCACAGTACGGGTTGCGGTTGCCGTTGTGCCAGTCGAGCGCCAGCAGCCCCGACGCTCCGGCGCGCAAGGCCGACGCCTCCCGCTCGATCTCCCGGAACGCCCGGTGATCCTCGCCGCAGACATCGGTGACGAACCAGTCGAAAATATCCCCACCCGCCGACTGCCCCGCCTCGAAACCGAAGTGCCCGGGCAATACCGACCCGTTGACAATCCCGCAAATGCCGGGGATGTCCGGAATCTCCCCCTCCCCCGGCGAAGCCATGATGTCGCAGCACGAGGTCCCGATGATCTTCACCATCCGCCCCGCCCCCACCCCGGAGCCGACCGCCCCGGCATGGGCGTCGATGATCCCCATCGCCACCGGAATCCCGGCGGGGAGGCCGAACTTCTCCGCCCATTCGGCGCAAAGCACGCCGGCCGGCCGGTCCGCCTCCAGCGCCCGCCGTGCCAGCCGCCGCCGCAATGCGGCGAGTTCAGGCGCGAGCCCGGCGAGGAACTCCTCATCCGGCAAGCCGCCCCACTCCTCGGCGTACATCGCCTTGTGGCCCGCGCCGCAGACGCTGACTTTGACCTCGGCGAAATCGCCGACGCCGCAGAGCACCGCCGGGATGAAGTCGGAAAATTCAAGCCAGCCGTAAGCGGCGTCGAACACCGCGCGATCGACGCGGAGCGCATGGAAAATCTTGGACCAGAACCACTCCGAGGAGTAGGCCCCGCCGCACCGCTGCAAATATTGCGGCCGGATCGTTGCCGCAAGTTGGGTGATTTCGGCGGCTTCGCGGTGCGAAGTATGGTCCTTCCACATCCAGCTGTAGGCATTGAGGTCGGCGGCGAACTCGGGGAGCCGCGCCAGCGGGGTCAGGGACTCCGTCACCGGAATCGGGGTCGAACCGGTGGCGTCGGTGCCGATCCCGGCCAGCGTCGCCGGATCGAAATCGGTCGCACCGGCAATCGCGGAACGCACCGCGACCGCCATCGCCGCCAGATATTCGTCGGGATGCTGGCGCGCCAGGAGCGGCTCGTTGGAGTCGAGGTAAATGCCGTTTTCGCCTCCGGCATAGGTCGCCGAGGCGCTGCCGAGCAGCCGTCCGTCAGCGGCGTCGATCAGAATCGCCCTGACTGCGTTGCTGCCGAAATCGATGCCGAGTACACTTTTCATCGGATGCTGCCCTTTTTGATCGGTGATTTTGCCGGTATTTAGCTTAACGCGCCTTGGGATAATAATCAAGTTCGCGCAGCAGAATATCGATTCTTTCGCGCTCGGGTTCGCGGAAGGCGTGGAACGGCTGGGCCATCACGTCGCTGCAGATCCCCATCAAATTGAGCGCGGTTTTGACCCCCTTGATCATCCCCGAGGTGTACCGTCCGCAGCCGTAGAGCCGCCGATGGCGGAAAATCCGTGCCTGAAGTTCGCGGACTTGCGCCATATCGCCCGCCGCCGCCGCATGATAAATATCGACGAAGAGCCGCGGCGCGATGTTCGCCCCGCCCGACACCCCGCCCGCCGCGCCGAACAGCACCGCCTCGGCCAGCAATTCCTCCGGTCCCATCAGGATCGGGAAGTCGGGGCGGTCGCGCATCGCTTCGAGGTATTCGTGGAATTTCACCATGTTGCCGCCGCTGTCCTTGAACCCGACCACGCCGTCGAGGTCGGCGGCCCGGCGAAGGGTGTCGACTTCGATCGTCACTTTGGTCATCGTCGGCATGTTGTAGAGGAAGAGCGGCAGCGGCAGCTGCGGCACCAGCGACTCGAGATACTCCAGCAGCTCCGGCTGGCCGGCGGGAAAATAGTACGGCGGCGCGAGCACCACCGCATCCGCGCCACAGTCGGCGCTGAAGGAGGCCAGCGCGATCGATTCGGCGAACGCGGCGTCGGAGATTCCGACCAGTACCGGCACCCGTCCGGCGATGATTTTGCAGGCGCGTTCGACCAGTTCGTGCTTGAGCTTGACCGAGAGACTCGGCCCCTCGCCGGTGGTGCCGAGGAGAAAAAGGCCGTGGACGCCGCCGGCGAGCACATGTTCAATCAAGCGTTCCAGCCCGGCGACGTCAAGCGTCAACGCGTCCGCCAGCGGAGTAATCAAGGGCGGCACCACGCCGCGCAAAGCCATCGATGTTTTCTTCATAAATTCCTCTTGTTATAGCAGAGGCGGAAGCCGGGACGGTCCCGGCGGCGATTCCGCTTACTTTTTGGTCGTCCAGACGGTCAGGCCATCCAGGTTCCGCCGGTTCGGCATCACAAATGAGATTCCGTAACCGACCAGCACCAGCACCAGATTGACGATGATCGTGGTCCAGTACGAATGCACCGGGATCTTCAGCCCTTCCGGCAGCCAGTTGAAGGCGTTGAGAATCAGATAAAAGTTGACTGCGAGCGACACCCCGAGCCCGGTCAGCAGCGCATGGTATCCCACCCGGGTGGTGAAGAAGCCGAGCATGAAAATCGCCAGCATCCCGCCGCCGAAAATCGAGCCGATGATAATGCCGAAGTCGTTGACGCTCTCCTTGGGAATATAAACGATGATGAACGCTCCGGCGATCATCATCACCCCCGCCGCGCAGGCCACCCACTTGGCGATGGCGAGGCAGCGCTCGTCGCTCCGCGGTTTGCCGAAGCGCTTGACGAAGTCGATGGTGACGATGGTCGAAATCGCGTTGATCGAGGAGTCGAGCGAACTCATCGCCGCCGCCAGACAAGCGGCGATCACGGTGCCGCTGACAAAGGGCGGAATTTTGGTCAGAATGAAGCGCGGCAGCACATCGTCCGCCGAGAGCTTGGCCACTTCGGGATCGGGAAAGACGTGGTAAAAGGCGAAGAGGCAGGTGCCGAGAAAGAAGAAGCTCATCCAGGTCGGCACGCTCATGAACATGCAGATCAGCGTCGCCTTGCGCGCTTCGCGGATCGACTTGGCGGCGATGTAGCGCTGAACCACGTTCTGATTGCTGGAATATTCGGTGGTGAAGTTGACCACGCCCAGCAGCATCACTACCAGAAACGTCCGTTCGTCAAGCGCGAAACTGATTGGGCCGGGGCTGAATTTATCAAATTTGGTACCGATCTCGATCACTTGCGAAATGCCGCCGGGAAGATCGTAAATGATGATCCCGAGGCAGAGCAGCCCCCCCAACAGCAGAATGATCGTCTGCACCACATCGGTCCAGATCACCGCCTCGATCCCGCCGAGCACGGTGTAAAAGCCTACAATCACCCCGCCGATCACGATCACATAACCGATATGGACGCCGAGCATCGCCGCCACCGGAATCGAAACGAGGTAGAGGATCAGCGCCAGCCGGATCGCCTGCAATACCACGAAACAAAGCGCCGCATAGGTGCGCGCCAGCATGCCGTAGCGCTCCTCTAGATACTCGAACGCACTGGTCGCATTGCCGCGCCGGAAAAACGGAATGAAGATGTAGATCGCGAGAATCGCCGCCACCGGCAGCGCCAGATTGGTCACCGCCTGCCGGTAGTCGAGAATATAGGCCGCCGCCGGAATCGCCAGAAAGGTCACCGAGCTGATTGAAGTTCCCAGCATCGAAAGCCCCACCGCCCAGCCCGGAAAGGAACGGTTGCCGAGAAAGTATTCTTCGGTACTCTTGTTCTTTTTGGAAAAATAAATCCCCATCCAGGCCATTGCGATGAAATATAACCCGATCGCGATCATGTCGGCAACTCTGAACATAGCGTCTCCTTTGGCGTTGAATTATGGTGAATGACGTAAAATGTATGGTTCCGGACTCCGGCGCGGACTGAATCCGCTTCACACCGACGATCATTGCGCGTTGATACCCGACTTGACAAATTATACCTTGACTTTTTTCTC
>CAZRFG010000302.1:0-4497 GCA_964599205.1 uncultured Victivallaceae bacterium | reverse complement strand
GAACATGTTCAACTGCGGCGATCTGGCGATTTCGCTTCCGGCCGCGGCGATCGACGAGATCTTCAAGACCTTCGCCGGCACCGACGCCGTTTGCGAAACCGACGTCGCAAAACAGACCTTCACCATCCGCAACGCCAAAACCGAGAAGAAGTATCCCTTCACGGTCGGCGCATTCGACCTCGAACTCGTCAAGGCGGGCGGCTGGGTCGCCTACGCCGACAAGAAATACTGAAAAGGAACGATTCGATGAGCAAAGCGATCCGCACGGCGCTGATCGGGTGCGCCCACATCCACACCCCGAATTTCGTCAAACGCATGAATGAACGCGCCGACGTCGAAGTCGCCGGGGTCTGGGATCACGACGAAAAGCGCGCCCAAGCCAACGCCGCGGCGCTTTCGACCCGGGCGGTCGCCGACCTTGAAACGATCTGGAACGATCCCGCCATCGACGCCGTGGTGATCTGCTCCGAAACCGACCGCCACCTCGACCTCGTGCTCGCCGCCGCCAAGGCCGGCAAGCCGATGTTCGTCGAGAAACCGCTCGGCTTCTCCGGCGCCGACGCCAAACTGATGGCCGACGCGATCGCCAAGGCGGGCGTGCTCTTCCAGACCGGGTACTTCATGCGCGGCAATCCGTTGTTCCGTTTCGTCAAGGCCTCGATCGAAGCCGGCCACTTCGGCCGGGTCACCCGGGTCCGCCACCAGAACTGCCACAGCGGTTCGCTCGGCGGCTGGTTCGACACCGACTGGCGCTGGATGGCCGACCCGGCGGTGGCCGGGTGCGGCGCGTTCGGCGACCTCGGCACCCATTCGCTCGATCTCTTGATGTACCTGATGGGCCGCCCGATGCTGGTGACCGCCGATCTCGCGGTGGTGACCGGCCGCTACGGCAATGAGTGCGAAGAGACCGGCGAAGGGTATCTCCGCTTCGCCGACGGCGTCCTCGGCTCGATCGCCGGGGCGTGGGTCGACGTCGCCAACCCGGTGACGCTCGAAGTCAGCGGCACCGAGGGCCACGCGGTGATCTTCCAGGGCGAACTCTATTTCAAAAGCAACAAAGTCGAGGGCGCCGACGGCAAAACCCCGTGGACCAAACTCGGGCCGGAACTCAAGCACGCCTTTGAACTTTTCTTCGACGCGCTGGCGGGCGAAAAAACCCCGCTGGTGACGGTCGAGGAAGCCGCCGACCGCAATGCGGTGATGGAAGCGCTCTACCGCGGGGCCAAAGAACAGCGCTGGGTCGCCCCGGTGTACCGCCACTGAGGCGGGCCGGAGCAACAGAGAGGAGAAACATGACGCCGCAGGAACTCTTGACCGCAATCGACGCGATGCTCCCGGAAATCCGGGAGTTGCGCCACCAGCTTCACCGGATACCCGAAATTGCCGGTCAGGAGGTCAAAACCGCCGCTTTTCTCCGCCGGACGCTCCAGCCTTTCGGGCTCGAATTCCGGGAGCCGTTGCTCGGCACCGACGTGGTGGCCGACCTCGATACCGGACGTCCGGGCAAGACCATTCTTTTGCGCGCCGACATCGACGCGCTGCCGCTCGACGAAAATACCGGCGTCCCCTACGCTTCGGGACATCCGGGAATGGCCCACGCCTGCGGCCACGACGGCCACATGGCGATGCTGCTGGGAGCGATCCGCATCCTCGACGGCATCCGCGACCGGCTCAACGGGCGAATCCGCTTCGTCTTTCAGCCCGGCGAGGAAGTGCGCGCCCTCGGGCGCGAGCTGGTCGCCAAAGGGGTGCTGAAGAACCCCGACGTCGAATTCTGCGCCGCCTTGCACGGCTGGCCGGGGGTGCCGGAGGGGTTGCTCGAAACCCGGCCGGGACCGGTCATGGCGGCGGCGGGTCACTTCAAGGTCAAAATCATCGGCAAAGGCGGCCATGGAAGTTCGCCCGAGCTGACCGTCGACCCCCTGCTCACCGCCTGCGAAGCGGTAATGCTGCTCCAGAGCGTGGTTTCGCGCCGGATCGACCCACAGGCGGCGGCGGTGCTCGGGGTCTGCCAGATCAGCGCCGGCCAGAGCTCCAACGTGATCCCGGATACCGCTGAATTCTCCGGCACCACCCGGGCGCTCGACCGCGCCACCGCGGCCCGCTTCGAGCCGGAAATCCGCCGCATCCTCGAGCACGTCACCGCCGCCAACGGCGCCACTTACGAAATGTACTACAACCAGGACTATGAGGTCACCGTCAACGACCCGGCGGCGGTCGAAACCGCCAGGCTCGCGGTGACCCGGTACCTCGGCCCCGACGCGTACCGCGAACTCCCGCGCCCGGCGATGGGGGCGGAGGATTTCGGTTACTACCTCGCCGAAGTTCCGGGGGTTTACGCCCGGCTCGGAATGGGGATGGAAGCGGTCGGCTTGCACAATCCGCGCTATGATTTCAACGACCGGGCGCTGCGCCACGGCATCGCCTTTTTCGTCGCGCTGGCGCTTGAGTTGAACGGCCGATGAGCGAAGCGGGCGTCCAGGTTTATCTTCACGTCCCCTTCTGCCGCGCCAAATGCGGCTACTGCGCCTTTTACTCCGAGAGCGGCGCGCCGGCCGAGTTGCGCCGGGCCTATCTGGCCAAACTTGCGACCGACCTCGAGCGCGCCGCGATCACCGCGCCGGTGGAGACGCTCTACCTCGGCGGCGGCACCCCGACCTTGCTCGACGAAGCCGAGCTGGAAGCCCTTTTCAACACCCTGCGCCGTCATCTGCCGCTCCGGCCCGACGCCGAAATTACGATCGAAGCCAACCCGGAGACGGTGACCGCGGCCAAGGCGGCGCTGATCGCCGAGTTCGCCAACCGGGTCAGCCTCGGAGTCCAGAGCTTCGACCCGGCCTTGCGCCGAACCCTCGGCCGCGCCGCCTCGGATGCCGCAATCGCGCATGCGATCGAATTGCTCGCCGGGCGCTTCCGGCGCTTCAATCTCGACTTGATCTACGCGATTCCCGGCCAGACTTTCGACGGCTTCGCCGCCGATCTCGCGCGCGCCGCCAACTCCGGAATCGATCATTTGTCCTGCTACAGCCTGACCCCGGAGGAAGGCACACGTTTGAGTTCGGTTCCGGTTGACGACGACTTTTCGGCGGCGGTTTACGAAGCGCTGCCGGAGCTCCTTGAGCCCTTCGGCCTTGAACGCTACGAAATATCCAACTACGCCAAGCCGGGGGGCGGCTGCCGCCACAATCTCCGGGTCTGGGAGGGATCGATCCTGTACGGCTTCGGCCCCGCCGCCGCCGGGTTTGACGGCAAAATGCGGCGGCAACAGCCTGCGACGCTGGCCGGGTGGCTGGCGGGGGAACCGCCCGAGGTGGACGAACTGCCGCCGGCGGAGCGGCGGCGGGAGATTGCGGCGATGAACTTACGCACCGTGGCGGGGTGGAGCCAGGATCGTTATCTCGGTCTTCCCGGCGCGACGCCGGCGGAGTGGCGTGAATTGGGGCTGATCGCGGCAAAATTTCCCGATTTGCTGCTTTTCGACGGCGAACGCTTGAAATGCACCCGAAAGGGGTTACTGTTCTGGGATGAAATCGCAATGGAGTTGCTGGCATGACTGAAAACGACGAACTTTCGCACGGCATCGAGGTGACCTCGTACGTGCCCGACAAGCGTTATCTGCTTGAAATCTGCTATGACGGGTCCGGCTACAGCGGCTGGCAGGTCCAGCCCGGCAAAATGACCGTCCAGGAGGTGATTCAGAGCAATTTGAAGCGCTTGTACAATGACCAGCATATTCACCTGATCGGCAGCAGCCGGACGGATACCGGGGTGCATGCCTTGGGCTTTGCGGCGACCTATCTCGCCCCGGAGTTTCCGCGGATTCCGCCGGAGAAAGTGCGTTCGGCGTTGAACCGGCTGATGCCGAGTTCGGTCCGGATCGCCTCGATCACCGAGGTGCCGCTGGGGTTTCACGCCCGCTATGATGCGTTGGGCAAGGCGTATACTTACGTCCTCAATCTGGGAGAAGATACGCCGTTTTCGGCGCGGTACAGCTGGCGGCCGGGGCGGCCGATTGACGAAGCGAAGTTGATGGCGGGGGCGGAGTTTCTGGTGGGGACGCACGACTTTTCGAGTTTCGTGGTGGAGCGGAGCCGGATTGAGGAGGCGGTGCGGACGATTTACCGGATCACCGGGAAGCGGTTCGGGGAGTATTACTGTATTACTTTTGTCGGCAACGGTTTTTTGTACAAGATGATCCGGTGTCTGATGGGGACGCTGGAGGCGGTAGGGGCGGGGGTTTTGGCGCCGGAGGCGGTGGAGCGGATTCTGGCGGAGCGCGACCGTTGTGCGGCGCCGTCGACGGCGCCGCCGCACGGGTTGTTTTTGAACAAGGTGTTCTACCGGCAGGAGGAGCTGGAGGGCTTCGAGCTGGAGGGAGTGCCGTTTTTCAGGTGAGCGCACCGCGTGCCAAAGCGCCAGCCGCACTGCGGCTCTGACTCTCACCGCTCCGTTGTCGCGGGTGGCCAGGAACGGCGTCCAACGTACTTCGGTCAAGGG
>CAZRFG010000301.1:0-4513 GCA_964599205.1 uncultured Victivallaceae bacterium | reverse complement strand
TTATCTCGCCGGCGAAAAGTTGTTGAAAGCGGAAGCCGTCAAGCCCGGTTCGCCGCAACTGACCGAGGCATGGCAGGAGTTGCTGTTCCATCATTTCCACGATATTCTGCCCGGGACGTCAACCCGCGAGGCGTTCGAAAGGGATATTTTCCCCGGCTTGGGGATGGTCACACACCGGGCGATCGCCGTGATTGACGAGGGCATCGCCCAAATCGCAAACAAGGCTCCGGCCCCGCAAATGCCGGACGGTGGCGTGGCGCTCTGGAATCATCACCCGTGTTCCGCTGACGGTATCGTTGAACTTGACGGCTTCAGCGATCCCAATGCGACCGGGAGGAATTTCAACGCGCTGCTCGATGCGGACGGGAACATTTACCCGCTGGCCATTCAGGCTCCGGCCACCACCTTCGGACCGTGCGGTGAGCCCTGGGGCCGCCTGACCGCGGTGGTGCCGCTTGCTCCCGGCGAAGTGAAACTGCTGGCATATCATCATGGCGACAAATCCTTTGCAATGCTCGGAACAGAAGCTCAAAAAGAGCTTTTCCGACAAATATCCTTTGACGTCTTTTACGATGACAGCCGGACTTGGGGCTTCGGCTTGAACTCTTTCGGCGAAGCGATCGGCCACGCTGAGTTGAGTTCGGTTCATGAATATTTCAACAGCGCGGCATGCAGTGTCCTGCGTGCGGAATATGGCTACCGGAGCTCCTCCATCACGCTTGACATCCATCAATATCGCGGGATCGCTGAACTCAAAGTCACCGTGCGAATGGATTGGCGGGAGACCAACAGTGTTTTAAAGTTGTCATGGTCGCACGGTCTGAAGCAGCCTCGCTTTTTCACCAATTCGATCGGTTCGGTCGTCGAGCGGAATCTGGCGTACTGGCGCGCGGTGGAGTGGCGGGGGGCGGAGCAGTCGCCGTACCATCCGTCTTCGGAGGAGTGGTCGATGATCGATTTCGCGGCGGCGCAAAGTGAAGAGAAGACGGCCGGCATCATCGCCGGGGATCTCCATAGCGTCGATCATGCGGGCAACGCATTGCGGATTACTCTGGTGCGCCCGGTTCTCTATGCCGATCACGCGCCGTTTCCCCGCAATCAGCAAAGCGGCTGGATGGATACCGGATTGCAATGGCGGACGCTTTGGCTCTATCGCGGAGACGCCCTGGATGATTTAGCGCACCGGGCGCAACTTTTGTCAAGTTTGCCGGAGTGCCGGGAATTTACGGTTCTACCGTGACCGCGGAATCGGCCCGGCAATCACAACGCACCAAACGATAAGGTGTTTATGATGTCAAAATACCTGGTTGAAACCTCGGAACCATGTCCTTTTGAGAAAGCCCGATGGATTGCGCCGCGAGACGGCGAAAACGTTCAAAATCTGTATTTCAGGGCGAGAGTCCGGTTTGAATTATCCCGGCTTCCGGAAAAGCCGATCCTCCATATCGGCGCGGAATCGTACTATATTCTGTACGTAAACGGGATCGAAACCGGCCGCGGGCCGGCCCGGGGAACCCATCGCTGCAACTACTTTGATTCTTATGACCTAAGTACGTTGCTCCGGCCGGGCGCAAATTCCATCGCCGTGCTGGTGCAATGTATGAATTACGACACCTTCATCGCCGCTCCGGCGCGGCCGGGATTGATTGCGGAACTCAAAGGTCTGGCGGCTTCCGGTTCCGACTGGGAGATCAACGCCGCCCGAGACTGGCGGCGGGATACCCAGTCTTATTCCTGGCAGGCGGGACACAGCGAATGGCATGATTTGCGGCTGGAACCCGCCAACTGGACCACCGGCGGCGTTGCCGCCACCTGGTCGGCCGCGCTGGAAATCCCGGATTCGGACGGCATTTACACAAAAAAAATGTTGCCCCGGGCAATTCCGGCGCTGGCAGAAAAAATGATTTACCCCGTGGATATTCCGTCGATTTCCCAAGTCCCCGCAGCGGCCGACCTCGACGCGATTGAAATATTTACCCTGATGAATCAGGAACCCCATTCAGCGTCGCCGGAAAAGCGGGTGACCGGCCTGACGTCGCTGTTGACCGGCCACGAAGCAGCGGCGCGAATCGAGCCGGATTCGGAGCACTCCGGCATCAGCCTGATCCTCGATTTCGGCGCGGAAATCGCCGGGCGTTTCGAGCTGGAGGTAACCGCCCCTGAGGGTTGTGTCATCGATATTTGCCACAATGAAAGCGTGAAAGACGACCGGTTGGCGATGAAGCACATTATGGAGCAATACCACTTTGCGGACCGCTATATTACCCGTTCGGGACGGCAGATCGTCGGTAATTCCGTTCATGAACGCGGGTTCAAGATGGTACAGCTGGTCTTCCGCAATTTCAGCTCGCCGGTCACGATCCATCGCGTCAAGGCGATCGCCGTCCGCTACCCGTTTGTTCGGCGGGGCACATTCAATTGCGACGATTTGCAGCTCAATCGAATTTGGGACGTTTGCGTTGAAACGCTGGAATGCTGTACCACCGATGTGTTCACCGACTGTCCGTGGCGGGAGAGGGCGTTCTGGGTCAACGACCTCATCGTCGAAAACATCACTTCGCTGCAGGCATTCGGCGCATCCGCAGTCCACCGGCGGGCCTTTCGCCTGGCGTTCTCCGAAGCTCGCGAAGGCGGAATCCTCCCCGGCGTGTGTCCCTGCCCCAAAGATGCTGACAATCTGGTTCTGGTTCCGACCAATTTGCTGATCGTTCTGATGCTTCGGGACTACTTCATGTACACCGATGACCGGGAGCTGCTCAAGGAATTAATGTCGCGTGTCATTTTAATTCTGGAAACATTCCATACGTGGGAGGATGAGCACGGCCTGATTTTGCCGCCGGAAAAATACTGGAACTTTTTCCACTGGTCGTTCGAATTGAATGAAATCTCACTTAACGGCAAATTGACTTCACTGCTCAACTGCCTTTATGTCACGGCCATGAAAACGGTTGTCGAACTGGCCGGCATCACCGGCGAATCGCTTGACCGCGGCCAATACGAGGCAAGGATTCAAAAGACCGCGGGCAATTTGGTGCCATGTTTTTTCAAAGCGGATGAAAAACGTCTGGCGGACTGGGTCGATCAGCACGGGCGCTCCGCGCACTCAAGCCAACTCGCCCACGCCTTCGCGCTGTTGAGCGGAGAATTTAGCCCTGCCAACCGCATCGATTTTGCCGCCGCGCTGAGCGACGTTCAACTTTTAATGCCGGAAATGTATCTCCACTTTTTCATTTTCCATGCCATGCGGCTCTGCGGAAAAAATGCCGAAGCGCTGGCGCGAATTCGCAAATACTGGGGCGGGATGGTCAAAACCGGGCATCCTACGCTCTGGGAGGCGAACATCCATCAGCATGGCAAGGATGCCTTTGGCGGCGACGGCAGCTTGTGCCACGGATTCGCCGCTTCGCCGATCGACTTTCTGCAGACGGTTGTGCTGGGAGTCGAGCCGCTGACCCCCGGCTTCGCCACCTTTGCGGTCGCGCCCGAGTCGTTGGACATCGGTTTCGCCGAAGGCCGGATACCGACGCCCCATGGCAATATTTTCATCCGGTGGACCCGCAAAGAGGACCACCTCGACGTCGAATTGAACGTTCCCCAAGGCACGGTCGGTCAAACCGCCGGGCCCCGAAATTATCCCGCCGGCACTCATCATTTCAAACTCAAAACAAGGAGCAGCGACCGTCATGCGTAAATATGCGGCGATTCTGGGCAATCTGGGCAATACTTGTGACCGTTTTTGCCGAAGCTACAAGGAAAATCCGTCATCGCTGGAAATGCTGAAGCAGGCGGGCAAAATCGAGGGGATTTCCGGAATTGAACTGGTGGGGACCTGGGATATCCGGCCGGATAATGCGGGGGAAATGAAAAAGGCTCTGGATGATCTGGGATTCCGATGCGTTTCGATCATCCCCGATTTGTTTGCGGACAAAATCTGGCGATCGGGCAGCATCGCGGCGAAGGATCCGGAAGTCCGCCGTCAGGCGATGGAGTATTTGCGTACGATGTGCGGAATTGCCGAAAAGATGGATTGCCGCATCATCAATCTCTGGCCGGGACAGGACGGTTACGACTATTTGTTTCAGGGCAATTATCTCGACGAACGCAACTTCCTGGTGGAAAACATCGCCGGACTCGCCGGGGAATTCCCGGATCTGCAATTCGCGCTGGAGTACAAGCCGAAAGAACCCCGGACGCACTCGTATCTCGCCCGCATGGCCGACACGCTCTTGGTCTGCCTGCAGACCGGACGGGATAACGTCGGCTTGACCATCGATATCGGGCATGCCTTTATGGCCGGCGAAAACGTTGCGGAGTCGATCGTGCTGGCGAAACAGGCCGGCGATAAATTATTTCATTTGCATTTCAACGACAACTACAAAGCCTGGGACGACGACATGATGGTCGGTTCGGTGCATTCGCTGGAATACATCGAGATCCTTTACTGGCTGGACCAGGTCGGCTATCAAGGCTGGTTCTCGATGGACCAGTACCCGTACCGGGAAAACGCCGTCGG
>CAZRFG010000300.1:0-4553 GCA_964599205.1 uncultured Victivallaceae bacterium | reverse complement strand
GGCCGGAGGCGAAGTCGGTGATCGTCCTCGCCGTGCCGATGCCGCTGCCGATGCTCGAGACCACCCCCTCGATCAACTACCAGGAACTCTACAACACCAGCAACATCATGCTCGACCGCATCGCCTACGACCTGGTGCTTTGGCTCGACCGCCGGGGAATTCCGGCGATCTGGGCGCCGCGGGACGGGTACGCCGACTTGAAATATCTCATCGACAACGCGATGTCGAGCTTCAGCCATGTCATCGCAGGCTACCTTGCCGGGCTCGGCACCATCGGCTGGAACCACACCCTCCTGACCCGCGAATACGGACCGCGGGTCCGGCTGGTGTCGGTGCTGACGAGCGCCGAACTTCCGCCGGACGAGGTGATCCAGGAGGACTTGTGCCTCCACTGCGACCTCTGCCGCAAGTTCTGCCCGGTCGGCGCGCTCCGGGGCGACCGCCGGGCCGCGTTCGCCGAAATGGACATGAATGCGTGCACCGTCCGGCACCAGGAGCTCAAGACGGCCGGCAACTGGCCGTGCGGCATCTGCACCAAGGTCTGCCCGGTCGGGCGCGACCGCGAGCGATATTGCCGCACCGACCTCGCGCTCTACCGCCAGGAAGCGGCGGGCAATCCCGAAAACAATCCGACTATCAACGCCTGGAACCACGTCCGGGCTTTCGGTTCACAAGTCAAGAAAGGGGACCACACCATATGAAAAAAACAACCACCACCCGATTCTCCGCCGCCCTCGCCCTCGGACTCGCCGGATTCCTCGCCGGCTGCGGCGAGGCCGCGCCCAAACCCGCCGCGCAAGCAGAGGCCAAAGCCGCGCCGAAGCTCGACGAACTCCGGCTCGACTACGCCAACTGGAGCCCGATCAGCCTGGTGCTCCGCCAGCAGAAATTCGTCGAAGACGAGTTCAAGGCGGACGGCACCAAAGTCACTTGGATCTTCAGCCAGGGCAGCAACAAGTCGATGGAGTATCTGCGCAGCTCCAGCACCGACATCGGCTCCTCCGCCGGAGTCGCGGCGCTGATCAGCTATGCCAACGGCAACCCGATCAGGACCGTCTACATCAGCACCACCCCGGAGTGGACCGCGCTGCTGGTCAAACCGGGAAGCGAGGTCACCTCCGTCGCCGGACTCAAGGGCAAGACCATCGCCGCCACCCCCGGCACCGACCCCTATGTCTTTCTGGTCCGCTCGCTGCTCCAGGCCGGGCTGACGTTGAAAGACGTCAATATCGTGACCTTGCAGCATCCCGACGGCAAGAACGAACTGCTGCGCGGCCGGGTTGACGCCTGGGCCGGGCTCGATCCCTTGATGGCCCAGGCCGAGCTCGCCGACGCCAGATTCCTCTACCGCAACGTCGATTTCAACACCTACAACGTGATCAGCGTCCGCCGCGAATTCGCCGAACGGCATCCCGAGGCCGTCAAACGGGTGCTGGCCGCCTACGAGAAAGGCCGCGCCTGGGCCAAGGCCCACCCCGAGGAGTTCGTCAAACTGGTCGGCGAAGAGGCGAAGATCACCCCCGAGGTGGCGAAGCTGCTGGTCGCGCGGACCGGCCTCGGCGACTCCGCCTTTACCGGCAAGCAGGAGCAGTCGATCATCGAAGCGGGCAAGGCGCTCCGCACCGCCGGGGTGCTCAAGGACGGCCCGCCGATCGAGACCGTTGTCGGCGAACTGGTCGACCGCGGCTACTTCGCGCCGGCCGCCGCGCCGAAAAGCGGGAAGTGAGGTGACGCATGGGTTTGATCCTCCCTTTGGCGGGGATTCTGCTGTGGCAGGCGCTGTCGAGTCTCGGCGTCATCAGCCCGGTCAATCTCCCCGCCCCGGTGACCATCGCGGTGACGGTGTACCAGTTGCTCCGCGGCGGCGATCTCGCCGTCCACCTCGGCGTCACGTTGTTGCGGGTGCTGGCCGGTTTCGCCATCGGGGCGGCGGCGGGCACGCTGGCGGGGGCGCTCACCGGGTATTTCCCCCGCTTCCGCAAGCTGGTCGCGCCGCTGCTCCAAGCCCTAGGCAACATCCCGTCGATGGCGTGGGTGCCGCTCTTTCTGCTCTGGCTCGGCATTTTTGAAGCGAGCAAGGTCGCTTTGATCGCCACCGGAGTGTTTTTTCCGGTTTATCTGATCTTCGCCTCGGGCATCGAGGAGGTCGATCCCAAGCTCCTCGAAGTCGGCGAGATCTTCGGCTTCACTCCGGCCGGGCAGATTCTCTGGATCATCGCCCCGGCGGCGCTGCCGGCGTGGATTACCGCGCTGCGCAGCGGACTCAGCCTCGGCTGGATGTTCGTGGTCGCCGCCGAATTGATGGGGGCGGCGCGCGGGCTCGGCTTTTTGATGTACGACGCCCAGCAGACCAGCCGGGCGGATGTGATCATCGGAAGCATTATTTTATTTGCAATTCTCGGCAAGAGCACCGATAGTATCCTTGGCGCGCTCGGACGGCTGCTGATCAGACCGCGGCGGCGCGCGGTTTGAGAAAGGAGCATCCGATGACCCTGATCCGTGATTTCGCGCCCGCCGACGGCGATGCGGCGGCGGCGATCAAAAATCATTACATCCTCCACACGACGGCGAATTTCGGGGAGGCGGCGGTCACCCCCGCCGATTTTGCCGCCGGCATCGCCGCCGCCCGGGAGCGCCACGGCCGCGCGCTGGTCGCCGAAGCGGAAGGCCGGATCCTCGGCTTCGCCGCCGCCGACCGCTTCCGGACGCACTCGGCCAACCGGCTGGCCGAGCTCAGCATCTACCTCGCGCCCGGCGCGACCGGCAAAGGGGTCGGACGCGAGCTCCTCGATCACCTGGTCCGGCAGCTTCGCGCCGACGGCTTCTACGCCGGACTGATGGCGGTGATCACCGCCGACAACGAGGGAAGCCTGCAGTTCCACCGCCGCGCCGGTTTCGCCGACGCCGGATACTGGCGCCGGGCCGCGTGCAAGTTCGGCCGCTGGCAAGACGTGGCGGTGCTCGAGTATCTCTTCTAAATGGATCGGCGGCGGATCGAAAAATCGTGATGCTTTCCCGCCCGGCGGATTGATATTTCCGCCGGGCGGTGTATTTTGGTTCCGGATCATAAACCGGGATGGCACCGATGAAAAACGTTCTCTATTTCCACACCCACGACACCGGGCGGTGCATTTCGCCCTACGGTTATCGCTTTGACACGCCGGCGCTCGATGCGTTCGCCCGCGAAAACACGCTGTTCCGGCAGGCCTTCGACTGCGGCCCGACCTGTTCGCCCGCCCGCGCTTCGCTGTTGACCGGGCAGTATCCGCACCAGTGCGGGATGTTCGGGCTGGCCCACCGCGGCTTCCGGCTTGACGACCCGTCGCGGCACCTGGCCGCGTTTCTGGCCCGGAACGGCTTTTACACCATCCTCTGCGGCATCCAGCACGAGACCACCGCCGAACCCGCCACCCTCGGCTACCGCGAGTTCCGCAAATCCCGCGAAGCCTATCCCGAACTCGACCCCGGCCGGGCGGCGATGCGGCGCGACCTCGACAACACCGAAGCGACCTGCGCCTTTCTGGAACGCGGGCACGACGCCCCCTTTTTCCTCTCACTCGGACTCTACTCGACCCACCGTCCGTTTCCCCTGACCCCCGATCCGGCCGACGATCCAGGGTATCTCGCGGTCCCCGGGCCGGGGCCGGATTGCGCCGATTACCGCGAGGACTGGGCCGGTTTCGCGGCGATGGCGCGCCAGGTCGACCGCTGCTTCAGCCGGGTGCTCGACACCCTCCGAAAATGCCGGCTCCTCGACGACACCTTGATCATCGTCACCACCGACCACGGCCCCGCCTTTCCGGGAATGAAGTGCACCTTGGGCGATTCCGGCTGCGGCGTGATGCTGCTCCTGCGCTATCCCGGCGAAGGGGCGCACAAAGTCATCGACGCCCAGGTCACCCACCTCGACCTCTATCCGACCGTCTGCGACTGGACCGGCCTCGCCCGCCCCGGCTGGCTGGAGGGAAAATCGCTGCGGCCTCTGCTCCGCGGAGAAACCGGGGAGCTCCACGACGCGACCTTTGCCGAAATCAATTTTCACGCCGCGCGCGACGTCCAGCGCACGGTGCGGACGCCGCGCTACCGCTACGTCCGGCGCGGCGACGACTACCCCGGCGCGGTGCTGCCCAATATCGACGACGGCTTGTCCAAGCGCTTCCTCCGCCGCGAAGCCGGACTGGAGAACCGGCCGCGAATGCCGCGGGAACAACTCTTTGACCGTTATTACGACCCCCTCGAAACCCATTCCGTTGCCTCCGATCCGGCCTATGCCGAAGTGCTGGCCGAACTTCGCGCCCGGCTGGAGCGCTGGATGGCGGAGACCGCCGACGCGCTTCGCGCCGGGCCGGTGGCGCCGCCGCCGGGGGCGCGGCTCAACCGTCAGGCCGGGCTCGACCCGGTCGACGGCGACTGGGAATAGGGCCGGGTTGCCAATATCGAGCAAAGTGAGGCTATTTTTCCGGAAGTTTTTTTCCCTTTCGGAAGTATAATATTGACCAGAGCCGATTGCAAAAGTAATTTCGGGAACGATCCGGAAGCGGAGGTTTTTCCGC
>CAZRFG010000299.1:0-4553 GCA_964599205.1 uncultured Victivallaceae bacterium | reverse complement strand
GAAACAAGCGTGACACCAGCGAAGCGAAGTGTCACGCGCGATTGAGCGAAGCAGGACCGGGGTGAATGCCGGAAGAAGGTTTCGCACGGAGGGCTGAGGTGATGGAAGCATGGGCTCCGCTTGTTGCTTCGGAACGGTAGCTCCGACGCATTCGCGTCTGTGCCCGGGCGGGGCGAACTGCGCAAAACATCGTCTTCTGGACGCCCGCGACAACGGAGCGGTGAGAGTCAAAGGCGAGGTGATGCCTCACAACACCGCCAAAGGGATCCACACCCTTTGAAAACCGCGCAAGGTCACCGCCCTCTTGACCGGGCATCCTTGTCGCTCAGCGGTTAAGCTTCGGCCACAAGGAGAGCAAGCCGGCGGTGCCCGCCGCCGCGATGATCGTGAGCAGCACGCCCTGTCCGGGATTGCCGAGGATGAAGCCGCCGATCGCAAAAAGCGAACTGTAGATGGTCATCATCCCCAGCACCATGCCCAGCACGCCGAGCGGCAGGAGATGTTTTTTGCCGTCGGATTCGACCGTGACGCCCTCCGCCTCAAGTTCGGCCGCGATCGGCTTCCAGCCGGGACCGCCGGGGTGGATGTCGCGGTAGAATTTCTTGAGCCGTTCCCGGTCGGTCGGCGGGGTGAAAAGCAGCACCGCGAAGCCGAGGATGTTGGTGACCAGGATCGACAGCGCGATCGCCTGGTAGAATTCGACGGGATGCTCCGGGAACAGCCGGTTGTGCCCGTACTGAAAGTAGAGCGTCACCGGCATCGCCGCGATGATCACGGTCAGCTCCGCCCAGGCGTTGATCCGCCACCAGAACCAGCGTAGCAGCATGATCACCCCCATCCCCGCCCCGAGGGTCATGAACAGCATCAGGGCATTCATCGCCGACTGGAGGCAAAAGGCGAGCAGCGTCGAGAGCACCATCAGCAGCACCGTCGACAACCTGCCGACCCAGACCAGTTCGCGCCCCGACGCTTCCGGCCGCAGGAAGCGGTTGTAGAAGTCGTTGACGATATACGACGCCCCCCAGTTGAGGTGGGTCGAGATGGTCGACATATAAGCCGCGATCAGCGAGGCGAGGACGAAGCCGAGCCAGCCGCGCGGCAGCTTCATCAGCATCGCCGAATAGGCCATGTCGTGCCCGAGCTTGTCATCGGGGACGTAACGCGCGTCGATCCGGTCGGCGAGCGACGACACCCCCTGTCCGGCAGCGGTGAGTTTGCGCAAGTACGGCGCGCGCCCGGCCTCGTCCGCCGGGATCCGCGCCAGCGCCGCCCGGTCGCCGGACTGGATCAGTTTGAGCTCCTGCTTCGCCGCCAGCCGCGCCTCGTCGGAGTCGGACGGGAAGATCAGCAGCGAGGCCAGCGCAACGATGATCCACGGCCACGGCCGGACCACGTAGTGCATCACGTTGAAAAAGAGCACCGCGCCGAGCGCGTGTTTTTCGCTCTTCGCCGCCAGCATCCGCTGGACGATGTAGCCGCCGCCCTGGTCGCCGCACCACCAGAGCAGGAAAAAGGGCAGAATGAAGATGGTGAAAAAGGTCTCTTTGGGCAACGAAGTCGGCATGATCGCCAGCCGCTGCCGGAGCTCCGGGTGTTCTTCGAGTTTGGCCACCAGATTGGAAAAGCCGCCGACTTCCGGCATCGACAGAGCGAACCAGGCGGCGGCGAAAGCGCCGAGCATCGCCATCCCGAAGAGAATGAAGTCGGTGTAGATCACCCCGCGGAACCCGCCGACCGAGGAGAACGCCACCGTCACCACCATCGCGTAGACCACGCTCTCCATCGGGGTGAGCCCGAGCATCACCCCGCCGATCTTCATCGCCGCCAGCGTCACCGCGCTCATGGTCATGATGTTGGAGAGAATCCCGACGTAGATCGAGCGGTAGCCGCGCAGGATCGCCGCGCCGCGCCCGCTGTAGCGCATTTCATAGACTTCGAGGTCGGTGACCGCCCCGGTCCGCCGCCACAGCCGGGCGAAGATGAACACCCCCATCATCCCGCCGACCAGCGACGACCACCAGATCCAGTTCCCGGCGATGCCGTTGGAACGAACCAAGTCAGTCACCAGATTGGGGGTGTCGGTGGAAAAGGTGGTCGCCACCATCGAAAACCCGAGCAGCCACCACGGCATCGTCCGGCCGCCGAGGAAGTACTCGGCTTCGCTCGAGGACGCCTTTTTGGCCACCGCCACCCCGACCCCCAGCGTCACCACAAAAAACAACAGTACGAAGATCCAGTCCACCCAGGATAACATCGTTGCAACCCTTCCTTTGAAATTTCCTATTGATTTGTTTTAACAACAACAATCAGCCGTGATGCAGCGGAAGACGCTCCAGGATCGCGTCGAGCCATTCCGGCTTGCCGCGATGGCCGGCGAAAACATTTTCCCCGGCGCGCGGCAGCGGCGAACCGGCGCCGAAGCTGTGGGCGTCGGAGCCGGCCGAACACAGCAACCCGTGCCGGCGGGCGTATTGACGATAAATTTCACCGAGCGCTTCCGGGGTGCGGGGATGGGCGCACTCGATGCCGTCGAAATCGAGCTCCTCACGCAGCGCGTCGATGCGGTCGATCCGGTTGTAGGCGAAGTAATGGATCGGATGGGCGACGAAGACCAGCGCGCCGTATTTTTTCAGCAGCGGCAACACCCGGGAAGAGGCGGGATAGGCGGGGAATTCCACCAGGCCCGCCATCGCCGTCCGCAGCGCGACGCTGTCCTCGGGCGCGCCGACCCAGCCGCGGTCGGCGAATGACTGCGATTGCAGCAGCCAGTTGACGTGGGTCACCCCCTGTTTGGCGATCGCCCGTTCCGGACGGTAACGGCGGAGGAGTTCCAGCCGGGCGCCCGCCGGATATTCGAGCCCGAGTTTGGCCATGCCCTCGGAGAAGCGTTCGCCGGTCAGGCGCTGCCAGTCGCGGTAGACCGCGAACAGCGCTTCGAGCTCCGGCGGCGTCTCCAGCGGCAAGCCGAGGGTGACCAGATCGACCGCGCCGATCGAGGTCTGGACGGTCATTTCCGCACCGCCGAAATAGCCGACTCCGGGATGGCGGGCGGCGGCGGCGCGAACTTCGGGAAGCGAGTCCATGGTGAAGTGCTCGGTGAGCGCGATCGCCCTCATGCCAAGCTTCGCCGCCGCGGCGAAATAGGATTCAACCGGCGCGTCGGCGTCGTAACTCCAGAGCGAATGCAAATGCAGATCGTAGCTCGCGTTCAAGGCTTCGCCTCGGGCTTGGTGTTGATCAGCACCACCGCGTTGCCGATCCGGCGGAGTTCGGGCAGGGTATAGAGGTCGTTGACGATTTTGCCGTCGACCCAGATCATCGACGAACCCCCGCCGTCGAAATCGACCGCGTCGGTAGCCCCGAACCGGATCATTGTTTCGCCGAGTTCGCCGAAGGTCAACCCCTCGGCCTTGCCCTTCATCCGCCCGTCGGCAACCACGAAGTAGCAGTAGTCGGCGTCGGTGCCGATCGCGGTGCGGGGAGCGCGCGATTTGTTTTCATGGGCGGGCAGAACTTTGCCCGCGGCGACCAGAAGGTTGCGGCCGGTGGCGGCGAAAGAGGCTTTTGCCAGCGACGGTTTGGAATTGAACGCAAGTTCAATCCGGTCGCCCGGCTTGAGCGAAGCGTACGCTCCCTCCATCACCCCCGGCAAGGCGAGAATGTATCTGCCCTCCGCCAGCACGCTGTTGCCGGCCGGATTGACCGCGCTGACGGTCATCGTCCGCGACGTGCCGAACTTCGCCGCCGGCTCCGCGGCGGGATCGGCGGAAGTCAGGATCAGCTCGATCGCGTCGACCGTCCGGGTGGTCATAAAGTAGCCCGGATTGCGGTTTTTGCGGTCGGACGGACTCACCCCCATCCGGGGGGTGTAGAGCACCACCCCCTCCGGCGGACGCGCGGTGTTGATGCTGAAAGCCAACTCTTTGCCGTCCGGCATTTTGGCCCGCAGTTCCGGATGCACCACCGCAAAAGCGGCGTCGGCGGGGGTGTTGCCGAAGATCGTCGCCGCGCTGGTCCAGCCCTGCCAGGGATAGGCGTAAAGCTCCTCCGGACAGCTGATGATTTCGGAATTCATCACCATCAAACCGTGGAGCGCGCCGGTGTAGTTGTTGGCCTCGTCGATGTTGAAGAAGTCGGCGTTGACCGCCAGCATCGGCACCCCGTCGGTGAAAAAGCGGCGAAAGCCGGTCGCGGCGGCGACGCGGCGCGGATCCGGCACCGCGGTGCGGTCGCCGCGCAGCATGCTGTCGAGCGATTCGAGCCCGTAGATGCGGTCGTTGCCGAGCATCGTTCCAAGCCTCAGCGCGGCCGCCCGGCGCGGCACCCGGACGGCGTGGACGATCTGCGGCAGCGGCCCGAGGTCGCGGATCACCGCGTGTTCGCAATACGGATTCAACTTCTCCCACTCAAGCGCCGCGCCGGAAACGGCGGCGGTCAGCGCGACCAGCAGCAACAGCCATAGACGCATATTCGAGACCTTTCCAAAAACGCTTTCAATAGAGCCGATTGCAAAAGTCATTTCGGAACGATTCGGAAGCGGAGGGTTTTCCGCA
>CAZRFG010000298.1:0-4582 GCA_964599205.1 uncultured Victivallaceae bacterium | reverse complement strand
CCCATGCCGTGGGCGGCGTCCTCCATCACCAGCAAGCCGTGCTTGCGGACGAGCTCCATCAATGGATCCATCTCGACCGGATAGCCGCCGAGGTGGACCGGGACGATCATCCGGGTGCGCGGCGTGATCTTGCGCGCCACGTCGGCGGGGTCGAGGTTGATGGTCGCGGGATCGACGTCGGCGAAGACGATTCTGGCCCCGATCGAGAGGGGATAGGCCATGGTGGCGATGAAGGTCACCGCGGGCATGATCACCTCATCCCCCGGCTTGAGCCCGGCGAGTTTGTAGCCGATCTCCATTCCCGCCGTCCAGTTGGTGAGCAAGGCGGCGTAGGGGCTGCCGAAATACGCTTTGCAGGCGGCCTCAGCCTCCGCCACTTTTTTCCCCAGCGTGAGCTTGGTGGCGCATCCCCCCGCCGCCGCCAGCGCATTGAGGTCAACCGCCAGCCGGGCGGCGGCGGTTTCGTAACTCCCGCCCTCGCCCGGCAGCAGGAATTTCACCAGTTCCAGCACGTCACCGGCGTGAAAGGTCTCGCCGACCGCGTGCCACGGCACTTTGGCGTCGCCGACCGCATACCGGAAATCCCCGCCCGATTTCTTGACTTCGCTCATCTTCAAGTCTCCTTATAAATTCAAAAGACGCAGTTCTTCGATCGCGGCAAGTTCAATGCGTTCGCCGCTGCGGCGCTTCTCCGCCACCTCGCGAAGCAGGGCTCCAAGCTCGCGCCCGGCGTTGGCGATGAATTGCGCGGTCAATTCGCGCCCGAGTTCGGCGCTGGCCCGGCCGGGGTGGCCCATCACCCCGATCTTGACGTCGCCGCGCTGGCTCGTCTGGGGAATTTCGTCGGTCGAGCGGGTAAAGGCCCGGCGCTCCTGATAGCTGTCGGGGTCCTGCCGCAGCCGCTCGGCGACCGCGGTTTCATCGAGCACGATTTCGCCCCGCACGACCTCCGGACACCAGGCGAGGAGGAGCGAAGTCTCGACCATCCCGGCGTGGTAGTCGCGATCCTTGAACGCCTCGACCCACCGGGGCATGAAGTTCCACGGCGGGACCAGCATGATGAAGACGTCGGCCAACGCCGGATTGAGCCATTTCAAAATCCGGAGGCTTTCCTTGAGGTGAAAGAGGCTCTCGCTGCCGCCGTGGCCGGGGAGCACGATGATGTTGCGGAAGCCCTGCCCGGCCAGCGATTCGATGATTTCGCCGACCAAATTGGCGAAGGTGTTGGGCTTGACGTTGACGGTTCCGGTCAGCATCCCGCCGGAGAAGCAGTAGTTCAGGGTCGGCGCGACCACGCAGTCGAGCGCTTCGGCAAGCTTGTCGCCGAGCACCGCGGCGTTGCGGATGTCGGTGTCGAGCGGCAGGTGGTAGCCGTGCTGCTCGACCACGCCGTAGGGCAGGATCACGGTCTGATTGCCTTTGAGATACGTTTCGAGCTCGCGAACCGTGAGTTCGCCCATCCGGTGACTTTTCATGCTATCCTCCTCCGATTCTGGATTATTTCGATGCTTCGCCGTCCCAGGGATAGCGAATGGCGACGACTTCGCCGCCGCGCCGGGCGGATTCAGCGGCGAAAATGCCGGGGAGACTCATCCGGAGCCCCTCGCGCAAGGTGATCGCCCCCGCCGGATTCCCGTCCCGGACGGCGGCGAAAAAACGCTTGAAAAGCGCGTAATCCGCCCCGCCGTGGCCCGCCCCGGCGGCTTCCGGGAGATCGTCGCGCTCCAGCCCGACCGGCAGGCTGACCGGCTCCTGATGGCCGGGGATTTCACTTGAATTAAACAAGGTGCGGGCGGGAAATTCGCCGCGTTCGCTCAGCCGTTCAAAGCAGCCTTTGGTGCCGAACACCCGGTAGGAGTGGCATCCGCCCCGGTAGGTGTTGATGAACGACGCGGTGAAACGGCAGATCGTTCCGCCCGGAGTTTGAAAGTGGGCGCTCATCAAGTCGTGCTGATCCTCGCCGCCGACCACTTTCGCCCCGGTGTCGAGGCAGGAAACCGTGCGCAGTTCCTCGTCGAGCACGCGCAACAGCGGCCCCAGCGAATGGGTGCAGTAGGTGATCGGCATCATCGTTTGGCGCCACGGGGTGGTCGCCCACAGCGAACGCACGTCGTGGAGGTATTCTGCCTCGAGGTAAACGATTTTGCCGAGCAACCCGCGATGGTGAAGACCGGCCAGGGTTTCGACGAACCCCCACTCGTTGGGATTGGCCCCGGTCATGAAGACGGCGCGGCTCCGCCGCCCGGCCGCCCAGAGCATTTCGGCTTCCGGATAGGAGCGGACCAGCGGGATGTCGGACATCACGTGAAGACCGTGCTCAAGCCCGGCGGCGCAGAATTGAGCATGCACCGGAGCCGGGGTTTCGACCAGCAGCGCGTCGAGCTTGGCCTCTTTCAGCATGGCGTCGAAGTCGCGGTAAAAAACCGCTTCTGGAAAGCGCCGGCGGAACGGCGGCTCGCCCGCCACGCCCTCGCTCCAGAGCGCTTCATTGAGGTCGCAGACCGCGGCGGCGACCACGCGGGGAAAATTTCCGCGGGCCAGCGCGAACACCGCGCGGCCGCGCCCGCCGAGGCCGACCCCCCCGAGACGAATTGCGTTCATGACTTCCTCCTCACCGGTAAAAAAAATGCCTCTTTTCCCAATCATTATATGGCAATTTTGAGATAATGCAATATTTTACCATAGCACATTTGTGCCAAACCGTAGCAAAAGGAAAATTCCGTGCCGAAAACCGAATTCTGGTCCGAAGATTTCATTTTCATGCGCGACCCGGTCGATTCACCGGCTTCGCAACTGGCGATTTACTGCTATTTGGATTCCTGCTGGCTCCCCGGGGCACGGGTCGGGGCGGGCGGCGGCGAATACGCGATCCACCACCTGGTGCTGGAGGGGTGCGGCGAAGCGAGGATCGGAACCGAGGAGATCGTCTGCCCGCCGGGCTCCTTTCTGGTGCTGTCGCGCGCTTATGACACCGCTTGCGTCATCGGCGATGCGCCGCTCCGGCGCAAGGTGCTGATGGTGCACCGCAATTCCTTTTTCAAGCTCCTGATGCGTGAAATGTTCGGCTCCGAGGAGTTGAATTTCGAGCTGACTGACCTCGGCCGGGTCGAAGCGTGGTTCGACGCGATCAAAGCAGAAATGAGCGGCGAACAGTCGGTGGCGAAGCTGGCCGGGCTCTACGTTTCGCTGCTCCATGAACTCCGGAGCCAGCACGCCGCCGACCACCGCCCGGAGTTGCTGCGCCGGATTCTCGACCGCCTCGACAGCCGCTTCGCCGATCCCGGATTGACCCGCGAAAGCGTGGCCGAAGACTTCGCGATCAGCGTGCGGACGCTCTGCCGCTTTTTTGAGCAATACCTCGGTACGACCCCGGCGGCCTATCTTGCCGCATTGCGGCTGGAACAGGCGCGCCGGATGCTGGCGATCCCGACTTTGAGCGTCAAAACCATCGCCCGCCAGACCGGCTTCAGCAGCTCCAACTACCTCTGCCGCCTCTTCCGCCGCCGCTACGGCGTCTCCCCCGAGAAATTCCGCGGGGAAATCAAACGCCGAACTTGATTTTTGCCGAAGCGACGCTACTATATCGACCAAATCGAAATCACACCAAAGGGGGTTCATGGTGAGAAAACTTCTGCTCGGATTCGGAGCCGCGGCGCTGCTGGCGCTGCTGGCATCGTGCGCGGCCAAGGATGATCAGAAAACCGTCTTCATCGAGGACGGCGACCGGATGAAGCCGGACGACCGGGTGCCGGTCCAGCGGATCTGGAAAGATCCCTCGGTGTCGATGGCACATTACGACAAGATCATCATCAAGGACGTCCGCACCGACCTCCATCTCGACAGCTCATGGATGGAACGCAACGGCGGCCGGGCAATCATCGGCAAGGAAGACAGCGACCTCGAGGAGCTGGCCGCCTACATGAAGAAAACCTTCGCCACCGCCATCCAGGACGACAAGTGCCGGATGAAACTCACCGACAAGCCCGGCCCCGACACCGTGATCCTCGAACTCGCGATCGTCAAGGTGGTGGCCAACAAACCGCTGCTCGAAGCCGGCAGCACGGTGGGCATGGCGATCATCAAACCGATCAGCCTCTGCTTGATCCCGGTCAAATCGGTGGTCTCAACCGAAACGCGTTCGCCGCTCTGCGCCTACATCGCGGTCGAGGGCAAGATTCTCGACTCGACGACCGGCCGCGAACTCATCGTCTTCACCCTCAACGGCAGCGAAAAGTCGGCGCTCTTCGACGCCAACAAATACACCTCCGCCTACGCCAATGTCCGCGAAATCATCGACCGCTGGAGCGTGAAACTGGTCGAAGCCATCAACAACCGCCCCCTCGAAACCGACAACCCGGTCCCCCTCGACGCCCCCACAGGCTACTCGCTCCTCAAACTGTAAAAAACTTTGCGAGAGGGAAAAACCTTTTAAGGAAAGGTTTTTCCCTCTCGCGCTCTTCCTTTTCGAAACCTCTTTGCGCGGCATTTTCCCGCCCGGCAAGCCAGGCGGAAAAATGCGGGGGTGAGAATAGAAAAGAAAAAGCGTCAAGGCAGTGCAACAACAATGTGTTCATCTATTCCC
>CAZRFG010000297.1:0-4587 GCA_964599205.1 uncultured Victivallaceae bacterium | reverse complement strand
TCGACGAACCGGGGTCGCCCTGACGCGAGCAGCGTCCGCGCAGCTGGCGGTCGATCCGGCGCGAATCGTGACGGGAACTGCCGATGACATGGAGGCCGCCGAGCTCGGCGACGCCGGCCCCGAGCTTGATGTCGGTACCGCGTCCGGCCATGTTGGTGGCGACGGTGACCGCGCCGCGCTGGCCGGCGCTGGCGACGATTTCGGCTTCGCGCTGGTGATTTTTGGCATTCAGCACATTGTGGGGAATGTTGCGGCGCTTGAGCATCCGGCTCAGGACTTCGGAGTCTTCCACCGAAATGGTGCCGAGCAGCACCGGCTGGCCGGTCTGGTGGCGTTTCTCGACCTCGTCGACGATCGCATTGAACTTTTCGCGCTTGGTCTTGAAAATCGAGTCGTCGTCATCCTTGCGGATGCAGGGACGGTTGGTCGGCACCACGGTGACGCCGAGTTTGTAGATCTGATGGAATTCGGACGCTTCGGTTTCGGCGGTCCCGGTCATCCCGGCGAGCTTCTTGTACATCCGGAAGTAGTTCTGGATGGTGATCGTCGCCATGGTCTGGGTTTCCTGCTCGATGGCGACGTCTTCCTTGGCCTCGAGGGCCTGATGGAGCCCGTCGCTGAAGCGGCGGCCGGGCATGATGCGGCCGGTGTGCTCGTCGACGATCAGGACTTTGCCTTCCTGGACGACGTAGTGGATGTCTTTTTCAAACAAACAGTAGGCTTTGAGCAGCTGCGAAAGGTCGTGCAGACGTTCGCTCTTGCGCATAAACTGCTGCTGGAATTCCTCGCGGTTCTTGGCGCGCTGTTCCTCGTCGCAGGCGGGATCGTTCTCGATGCGGTGGATTTCGGCGAGGAGGTCGGGCACCACAAAGGCGGCGGGGTCGTCAGGGGAGATCGCCTTGCGGCCCTTCTCGGTGAGGTCGGCTTCGTGCGAACGCTCGTCGATGGCGAAAAAGAGCACGCTCTGGACTTCCTGGAGCATGCCGCGGTTGCTGTCGCTGCGGACGAAGGTCTCGACGCGTTCGAGTTCCTTCAGGATCGCACCGTCTTCGAGCACGTGGAGCAGCTGTTTGTGGGTCGGCATCCCGAATTTGACCTGGACCAGCTTGGTCAGCGCTTCTTCGCGCGCATCCTTGGTCGCGGTTTCGTCGGCGAGCACGTCGCGCGCTTCGCGGACCAGCCGCGAGCAGAGGAGGTTCTGCTGCGAAAAGAGGGTGCCGACCAGCCCCTTGAGCTCGTCGAACTGGTGGGTGGACATCGGCACCGGGCCGGAGATGATCAAAGGCGTACGGGCTTCGTCGATCAGGATGCTGTCGATTTCGTCGATGATCGCGTAGAAATAGTCGCGCTGAACCAGCTGATCGACTTCGGAAGCCATCCCCATGTCGCGGAGATAGTCAAAACCGAATTCGCTGTTGGTGCCGTAGGTGATGTCGCAGGCGTACTGTTCCTTGCGGACGCGCGGCGACTGCTGATTCTGGAGGCAGCCGATGGTGAGGCCGAGGAACTTGAAGATCGCGCCCATCCACTCCGAGTCGCGGCGGGCGAGGTAGTCGTTGACGGTGACCAGCTGGCAGTTGTAACCGGAGAGCGCATTGAGGTACAACGGCAGCGTGGCGACCAGCGTTTTGCCTTCGCCGGTGGCCATTTCGGCGATGTGTCCGCGATGCAGCGCGATCCCGCCGAGGAGCTGGACGTCAAAGGGGACCATGTCCCACTTGACCGGCTGGCCGCAGACTTCGATCTCCTGGCCGACCAGGCGGCGGCAGCAGTTTTTGACGGTGGCAAAGGCTTCGCAGAGGAGGGAGTCGAGGGTTTCACCGTCGGCCAGACGGGCCTTGAATTCGGCGGTTTTGGCGCGAAGCTGGTCGTCGCTCAATGACTGGTAACTTTTCTCCAGTTCGTTGATCTTCGCCACCAGCGGACGCCAACGGCGCAAGTCGCGCTGCGACTTGGTGCCGAAAACCTTTTTCAGAATCGACGTAATCATGAAACTCTTCCTCTCCGAAGCCGCCATGGCACGGCTTCCTGTTGCTTCCGAAAGCATCCCGCCATCGGGGCGCGGGACTCGGAGCCTCCGGCTTGCGCCGGGAAACCCCAAATATCTTCGGTAACTTCGCCCGCGGAGCGACCGCGGGCAAGTTGCGGTTTATAACCGACGGCGTTCCGGACGCCGTCATAATTCTCGCGTCACGAGGTCGAAAACGACCCCGACAAAAGACCAAACACATCCGAATCAGATTTCTGCTTCGGATGTGAGGTTGATCATGTTCAAAATGGTTATTTCGAACCGGGCCGGTCGACCGCGACGCCGTCGCGGCAGAGCGGGCACTCGGCCGGATCGAAGGTCGGCAGCGTCAGCTGCAGCGCGCTCTTCATCGGCACGTCGAACTTGGCCGCGCCGCCGGAGCGGTCGACCACCACCGCCACCCCCACCACTTCGCCGCCAAGGGAGCGGACGAGATCGATGGTCTGCTGAACCCGGCCACCCTGGGTGACCACGTCTTCGGCGACCAGCACCTTTTCGCCCGGCTTGATTTCAAAACCGCGCTTGAGGATCAGCTGGCCGTCTTCCTTGTCGGCGAAAATCGCCCGGCAGCCGAGGGCGCGGGCGACTTCCTGCCCGACGATCAGACCGCCGACCGCGGGGGAAATCACACTCTCGACCTTGACTCCGGCAAAGGATTCGGCGAGATGCCGGCAAACCGCCTCGGCCTTGTCGGGATACTGCAGCAGCAGCGCGGCCTGAAAGAAACGGTTGCTGTGGCGGCCGCTGCGGAGCTGGAAGTGCCCGGTCAGCAGCGCGCCGGATTTTTCGCAAATTTCAATTACTTGTTGTTCAGTCATCTTGTCCTCGGAAAATTGATCAACGGAAGGTATTCGACGAAGAGGGCTCGATCCAGAGATGGAAATCGACCTTTTTGTCGCCGAAATTGAGGGTAATCAAGGTATTGAGCCGGGTCAGCAACAGCGCGTACGGAATTTTGACCTCGCCGCCGGCGACGTTGACCGAGACGTTGCTGTCGCCGAGGATGTCCTCGGCTTCGCGGATGGCGATCACCAGACCGAGCATCCGGCGGAGTTTGTCCTTGAGGTCCTTGTCGAGTTCGTAGGTCCGATGGCATTTGGCGCAGACCGCCTGGAAGTCGCGGCCGGCCACGTCCGCCAGATTGAATTTGATGACGCCGTCGCAGTTGTCATTGAGGCAATGGAAATCGATCTGCGCCTTGGCGCCGAGGTCGGCGGAGGTTTTGTTCATCGTCAAATGTCCTTTATTCCGCAGTATCGACCAGGGTCTTGTAAATCTTGCTTTCGTCGGGCGCGCCGGAGGTCAGCTTGGCGAGCAATTCGACGTTGCGCAGTTTGCGCGAAACGCTGCCGAGAAGCTGGAGATAAGCTTCGGGATTTTCGTCGGGGGCGACGGTGAAAACCACCACCCGGATCGGCTGGTCGTCCTGCGACTGGTAATCGGCGATCGGCTGTTCGGTGACGCCGACGATCACCACCGGCTCGGGAATATCGTTGACCCGGATGTGCGGCAGAGCCAGCCCGTTGCCGACGCCGGTGGTCATCATGTGCTCGCGTTTCCAGGTCATCCGGTAGATCATGTCGCGGCTGAGCTTGGTCAGATCGGCGGCTTTGGTGATCAGCTCGTCCATGATCTCAAGCTTGGTGCTTCCGCGCAGAACCATCACGGAATCTTCGTTGATATAGCTGGTAAAATCGTACTTCATTTGCTTCCCTCAATTTGATTGCCCGATTTCATTTCCCTTATTATAACGCACATTCATACTTTTTTCCAACCAAAAAAGGAAAAAACATTGTCCTTTTTGGGGCTTTCATTTCAAAATTTCAAAAATCATGCCGCGTGCGTCCGGGTGATCCATCACAAAAGCGTGGCCCGAGTCGACCACCCGGCGCCGGATTTCCGGCGGATACGAGGTCGATTCGAGGGGAACTTTGCGGTCGAAACGGGCGGCGATCGAATAGGATTCCCAAGCCGGACGGGGAAGCGCGGCCAGCTCGGGATTGCGGTCGCTGAGGTCGTCGAGACAGTTGACCAATAGTTGCGCCAGACCGGGCAACCGGCGCAGCCAGACCGTCGCCACCGGCGAGCCGGAGTGGGGAACGGCGAGAAAAATGAGTTTCCCCCGCCGCGCCGGCGCCAGCATGCCGTCGTCCCCCAGGGCAAGCCGGGCGACCAGTCCGCCCATGCTGTGCCCGATGAGGTGAATCGGCCCCGGCTTGAAGTCGGCGGCGACGGCGAGGAGATAATCGCGGAACTCCGCCGCGTGTTTCGCCAGCGTCCCCCGGGTGGTGCGGTAATCAAAAAGATAAACCGTGTAGCCGCGCCGGCAAAGTTCACGGCCGAGTTTCGCCATCACCCAGCTGCGGTGGATCAGGCCGTGGACCAGCACCACCGCCTCGCCGTTGCCGGCAGCCGGCCGCAGCACCGGGCGGTCGAGAACAAAGAGATACTTGAGATAACCGAGCATTGCATTTTCCGCTGTTATGTGATATTTTTGATAACCGAGCCGATTGCAAAAGTAATTTCGGGAACGATCCGGAAGCGGAGGTTTTTCCGCA
>CAZRFG010000296.1:2236-4591 GCA_964599205.1 uncultured Victivallaceae bacterium | reverse complement strand
GGCGCTTCGCGTTTTTTTTATTTTTTTGAGCCTGCGGCGCTTTTTTATTTTTTTTACAGGTGAAAGTGTTCGCGGTAGCGGTTGAATAGATGTCCCGCCTGCAAATAACTCGAATTCGGACTCATGAAATGCGAAAACTCAAACGTAATCGCCTTCTCAATCCCCGCCGCCTTCGCCGCCTCCAGCTTCAATAACATCTTTTCCCACTTGATCGGCAAAAACCGGATCGGCATGTCCCGGTCAAACGACTCACAGTTCGTCCAACTCACCATCCCGTGCCGGTCCGCCAACGCCTTGTTCACCCGCAGATAATCCGCCAATTCGTCATACTCACAGTGCCCGTCCTGAAACGCCACCACATCCACCGCCCCCCGGATGCCGGACAAGATCTCATTCCACTCCCGCTCGTGCTGCTCAATTCCAATCGCATTCGCATTGACCGCACTCGCGTCAAACGACCACGGCTGCTTCACCCCCTCGATATACGGCGAAATCACAGTCGGCAGATTCCCCGACAAATCCTTGACGAACCGGCCGATCCCATGATACAATTCGGTAATTCCCGCAAACGCCCGGCTCACCTCAAAATTGAGATACCACCCGCCGAACGCCCGGCTCCTGCCATACTTCGCCCACACCTCCTCGGCCACCCGGCGGCTGATCTCCATCTCTTTGGCGAATTCATGATTGTGCCAGTACTTCCCGGAGTCGTAAAGGCCGAAGTAAAATTTCATCTCATACTTCTCCGCCAGCTCGAGATACATTGCCACCAGATCCACCGGCGGCCGGTAACAGCCGTGTTCGCGGATCAGGTACTCCGAGGGATAAGTGATGAATTTTTTGTGTCCGCAACGGATCAGGATCACCGTGTCGATCCCGATCGATTTCATCGCCGCAAAGTCCCGGTCCCACTCCTCACGCCCCCAGTTCTGGTGCGGAATGTCGTGACTGATCTCATCCAAAAAAGTTCCGGTGATTCGCATTTTCAATTCCCGTCGGCGTCAAGCGACAGACTTTCGACTTGACGATTGAACATCTTTTTAAACAGCACCCCCGCCGCAATCGCGATCGCCAGCAGCAGCCCTCCCAGCCGGTATTGTCCGACGTAAATCGCCGAACACAGCAATACTCCCGCCGCAATCATCACGAATCCCGCCGCCGCCGTCAGCAGCCCGCGCACGATCATCGGCTTCGGCGGCTCGTCCGGCAACCGCCCCTCGGCGATCAGCTCCCGCCGCACCGGCCCCCACAACCCCGCCGGATGCGCCCGCAGATAAAACTCTTTCAGCACTTCCATCTTTTCGGGCTTGGTCAGCAGCGTCACCGCCAGCCACAAGCCGGTGTTGAGCGCCAACGCCACCACCGCCTGGAGGATCTGCATATCCTGGGCATGGGCGGCGCTGCGCTCAATCTGCGCCTGCCACCACGGGATCTCCGGCAGCAGCTGGCCGCAGATCAAATAAACCACCGGGCCCGACAGCACCGACACGCACCAGCCCTTGAAATTGACCCGCCAGTACCACCACTGGGCCCAGCCGAAAGACGCCGACGCGCCGAACATCCCCACCACCGTGATCGCGATTCCGAGCAGCGACTGCGAAACGTAAACCACCCCCACCGAGAGCCCGACGATGACCAGCATCAGCAAACGCCCGATCCACACTTCGCGCCCCGGCGCGGGCTCGCCGAAAAGCGGCCGGTAAACGTCGTTGAGCAACGTCTGCGACCCGTAGTTGAGGTGGGTCGAAATCGTCGACATCACCGCCGCCAGCAGCGCCGCCACCGTCAATCCGACCGCGCCGCGCGGCAGGAATTCACCCAGCATCCGGCCGTAGGCGGTTTCCCGCTCGGACGGGCTGTAGTGATACATCTCGGGATGTCGGGCGAGGAGCCCGATCACCGGCAGCATCAGCATCAGCAGCATCGCAAACAGCGTCACTTCGGCCCAGATCCCGACCTTGGCCGCTTCGCGGTTGCTGCGGCACGAGAAGAGCCGCTGGCCGTCCGACGCCACCGCGCTGCCGGCCCCGATCGTCACCAGGAGGAGCCAGGCCACGTTGCTCACCGGATTGACCACCGGATTGTCGAAAGAAGGAAAGATCGATAAAATCGCCGATCCCGTTTCCGGCCCCGAACTCGCCATCACCGCCGCCGCAAGCTGGGTCGGCCCGCCAAAGGCGGCGAGCACCGCGAACACCATCACCACATTGGCGACGATGATCACCAGCCCCTGCATCGCGTCGGTAATCAGCACCCCGGCCAGGCCGGAGGTCCAGACGTAGACGGTCAGCAGCGGCAGCACGATCAAGAGCGTCACCATCTTGCTCTCGATCCCGAAAATCGGCCCCGCCACCA
>CAZRFG010000296.1:0-2136 GCA_964599205.1 uncultured Victivallaceae bacterium | reverse complement strand
TCGCTGTTGAGCGCGGTCGCCGCCACCGAGACGCCGTTGAGCCAGCCCGGCATTTTGCGCCCGGCGAGAAAGTAATCCTCTTCGCTTTTGCCGGACAACCCCAGCCATTTGCCGCCGAAAATGCCGAGCACCAGCGACAGCACCAGATAGACACCGATCACTATGGGATCGATCGCATTCAATTGATCGGAGATCATGAACCCGAACCTTTCTTCTATTTGTTATTTCGTGTCGTCAAGTTTCAAAAGTTGCACCCCGTCGGCCACCGCCGCGTCTTTGGTGGTGAGCGGAGCAATGGTCACCGTAACTTGGCCGGGCGCGGCGATTGCGAGTTCGCCGAGCACGGTTTCGGGTGCCGCGGCGGCTTCGCCGAGGGCGACCGCGAACTCGCGGCTGAAACCTTCCCCGCGGGCGGTCACCTTGAGCGAGGTACGGTGGTTGCGGGGCGTCAGCAGCGCCAGGCGGTAACGTCCGGCCTCCACCGCGTCAAAGGTGTATTCGGCGGTCGCCCCGCTCCCGAAGTCGGAGTAAGCGTACCCCCCGTCGAGCATCGGTGTGCCGCCCTCGGCGTGGTTCCAGCGGCCGCTCTTTTTGGCCTGGCGGTCGTCGCGCACCAGCCCCGGCAGCTCCTCGGTCCGCGGAAAAAGACGGTTGCCGCCGGGATAATGGAGGACGCCGCCGTAAGCGAGCAGTTTCCGCTGCAGTTGCGCGACGTCGATTTGCTGAACCGGCCGGTCCCCGGCGGCGGCCAGCGCGGCGGCGATTCCGGCGGCTTCGCCGGCGGTCATGAAGACCGGCTCCATCCGCAGCGACGAGTAGATCACGTGCGACGCCGAGAGCGGCACCGGGACGAGGAGGTTAACGCATTCCGCCCTCTTGGGGAGCAGCGCCCGGTAGGGGATTTCGTAGGGGCGCACCGGCAGCGCCGGGCGGCCGATGCCGAGCAGGCCCTCGGCGAAGACTTTGCCGTCCGGCGTCGCGTATTTGCGCACCCAGTGGACGTCGAGCATGTAGGAACCGAGTCCGATCGAGTCGTCCTTGAGGTTGGTCTCAAAGGCGTCGCGTTGGGTCATCACATAGTCGCCGGCCAGCCGCCGCCCTTCGCGGATATAGAGCCGGTACGGCCAGTTGCCGTGATCGGTGAACTCGTCGGCGGCAAGCCCCCAGCGCGCCGCGTCGCGCCGCATCGACTCCGGCACCCGCGGGTCGTTGGCGAGGAAGTAAAAGAGCCCTTGGTTGTGATCGCGGTGAAGCTGCCACAATTTCGCGCGTTCGGCGTAGGAGGCCTCCGCCCAGCCGTGGCTCAGGTTGATCACGTCGGTCGAGTTGATGCCGCGGTTGTTGACGTCGACCTTGTTCCCCTCGGGGAGAAAGAACCAGTAGGAGATGATGTCGTTGAACTTCCACTCCTTGTCCGGCCGGGCGAGGAGATAGTTGAGGGTGTTTTCGTACCGGGCGGGGTTGTAATCCGCCGGCTTGGCAAAGGGTATGCGGTTGGCCGGATCGGTGGTCATGCAGAAACGGAAGTTGAAGGACTGGGTGAGCTCGTCCGCCGCGCCGGGTTTGAGGTGTTCGGACCGGATCAGGTCGGGGAGGAGGTTGCCCGCCGCGTCGGTCGCTTTGGCATAGGGAAGTTCGACCGGGTTCCCCGCCCCGGCGGCGCTTTCGCCGTACTCCGCCGCGCCTTCGCGGCCGAGGCGGCTCGACACCGCGGCGGCGGCGAGGAGGTCGCCCTCGTAGGTGGCGTCGATGAAAACTTTGCCGGAGACGGTGTCGCCGGATTCAAGTTTGAGGGTTTTGATCCGTCCATTTTCGCGCACCGCCGCGTCCCGCAGCGGTTCTTTGAGCCGCTGTTTCTTGAGCACGGTCAAGTTGGGATAACGGGCGGCGAGTTCGTCAAAGGCCTGTTCGGCCTTGGCCGGAGTGACCCGGAAAAGGGGGGTATTCGGCCGGTATTTGGCGCGCACGCTTTGGAAGTATTCGAGGGTCATACCGCCCAGCGTTTCCGGCCGGGCGATATCGACGTGGCCGAGCCCGGACGAAGTCATCCCGCCAAGGTGGCCGGTCTCCTCGATCAGGATCACCGCGGCCTTCTCCCGCGCCGCGGCGGCGGCGGCGATCACCCCGCCCGAAGTG
>CAZRFG010000295.1:0-4597 GCA_964599205.1 uncultured Victivallaceae bacterium | reverse complement strand
CGCTGGTGTCACGCTTGTTTCGCTCCCGCAGAGTTGCGTCGGCTCCGCCGACCTCAGGGGGAGCGCTGTCGCTTAGCTTCGCTCGCTTTTTTAGCGAGCGACCAGCGTTTCGCCGCTGGACCGCGCCCCCGTGCGACGGGGGGCGGGATTGGCGCTTCGCGCTTTTTTTTGTTTTTTTCTTTTTTCTTTTTTTTATTTGTAGCGGAAGCTCATCAGCTCGGGATTGGAGCAGAAGTAAATCCGCCCGTTGACCGCGGCTCCGCCGGCAGTGATATCCTTCGGACTCTTCTGCAGCAGAACCAGCTTCCGCTCCTTGGGCAGAAACTCAGCCACGCCATTGCGGAGCAATACGAAAATCCGCTCGCCGTCGCCGAACATCATCCGCGGCCCCTGCGTCACCGTAAGATCACCCAGTTCGCCGGTCGGAATCACCGTCTCCACCTTGCGCGTCGCCGGGTCAAAGACGAACAGCCGGTCCCGCACCACCGCCCCCAGCACCTTGCCGTCAGGCAGCGGATAAAGCCCGAGATAACCCTTCACATTCGGCAACACCGCTTCATTCCAGATGAATTGACGCTTCTCCAAATCGAAAATGCCGAGCGTGGCCTCTTTCGCCAGCGTCTCGCCGCCGGTCCCCGGACTCACCGTCATTCCGCAGAGAATCTCGCGGTTCGACAGCGGCAGCATCACATTGATCGACAGCGGCGACAACAGCTTCTCGGGCACGATCACCTCGCGCCGGTCAGCCTTGCGGTCGTAAATCACCAGTCCGCCGCCGGTCCGCCCATAGCCTGGCGTCCCGCTCATCACCACCGTATTGCCGTCCGGCGTCGCGACGATCGCATGCGGCCGGTGAATCGACGGGGTCGCATCGCCGAGGTTGCGCGGATTGCCGGGTTTGCCCGGCTTGCTGACGCCGGTCCACGGTTTCGCGGTATCCCAGTCGATGACATATCCCCCGGCATAGGCGCCGACGAAAAGATGGTCGCCGACCGGAGTGACGATATTCCACTGATGAACCGCGTCGCCGCGCTCGATGACCTCGTTCTTTTTGGTGTCAAAGACAAAGTAGCGCATCGGGTGAAAGGATCCCCCGCGCAGCGTCCCGTCCGGCAGCGGCGCGAAACCCATCAGATAGGACCCGCCCGACTGGTAGTCAAAGGCCATTTCCTTTTCTTTGCCGTCACGGTCAAGATACCGGAGCTTGCGCTCATTGAGGTTCAAGTCGAGCACCTTGCTGCCGTCACCGAAATCGGTGTGCATCAGGTTCTGGGCGCCATGAATGACCTTGGTCTCCGGCGGCGTGATTTCCGGCTTGGCGGCAAGTTTGGTCGCCTTGCCGTTGTGGAGCTCGTAATAGGAGGTATTTTTGTCGTTGCGGTTCCAGCCGTAGACTTTGCCGTTGCGGTCGCGGCGGACTTCGCCGGTGGCGGCCTTGCCGCGCTCGGCGGGGGGCAGGACTTCGAGGATCTCGCGGGTGGCCGGGTTGAAACCCAGCACCTGGGCCGCGGTGTTGCCGATCCCGAAGTAAATCCAGCCCGCGTCGTCGGCGGCGACGTAACGCTGATACTGCGCCCAGTTCTGTTTGTAAACGCTGCCGTAATCGGTGAATTTGCCGGTCTCGGGATCGAGCGAAGCCACTTCGCTCCCGGGATAGGCGACGAACCAGATCAGCCCTTTGTCATCCTCGGTCATCCCCATCGTCAGGGAACCGCTGAAACGGCCGTGACTGACCACCTTGCCCGACTCGACATCGTACTCGAAGTAACGCTTGCCGTAGGAGCTGTAGAGCCGGTTGCGGCTGGAGAGCAGCAGATAAAACGGCCGGTCGTCGACGCTCGGCGAGGCATCGGGAAGCTCGATCGAACGGTATTTCCCGGTATCGAGATTGACCTCAAGAAGCGTCCGGCAGCCGCGGGCGTCGCCGAGGAAAGCGAGAAAAATCCGCTCGCCTGCCCGATTGCGGGTCGCCACCGCGCCGGCCCGGATACTGACCGGCGCGGGGATGCCGTGCGATTCGACCGGACCGGGGACCTCCCCGGCGGCGAAGCCGGGGAGGTTCGCGATGACCGCGAGCAACAGTGCGATCAGACTCTTCTTCATCAGTCGCGGTCCCAGTGATTTTCGTTGGGCGCGGCCTTGGAGAAGGGAGAGATGAGATAGTTGCTCGAGCTCGAGGTGATGTGCGGATTGGGTCCGCGCATCATCGGGGCGACGCCGCGTTCGGCGGTGGCGTGGCCGTCGACCCAGCCGACGTTGAGCTGGCCTTCGTGACAGGATACCGGCTGACCGTAACCGGTGGTGGTGGTGAAGGTGTCATACCAGCCGCTCAGACCGCGGGCCTTGATCCCGGCGTTTTCGGAGGCGGCGGCGTTGACCGAGTCGCCGAGCAGCAGCGTTTTGGACGGGCGCTTGACTTTCGCAATCCGCGCCGGGTCGCTCTTCTTGTCCGCGGAAATACCGGCGACGCGAACACTGCTGCCGAGGTGGTATTCATTGTAGCCGTAGCTGATGAACGTCCAGTGAGGCGAGGTGTTGAAGAGCGGCGCACCGCTGCGCATGTAGTCGGCGATGTCGGACCGATCCTTGGGACAGATCATCGACTTGGGCGCGGAGAAAAGCTTCATTGCGAACAGCGTTCCCGGCCAGCGGACGCCGCCGGGGACATCGGGGAACGCCCGGCTGAGGGTCGGCACCATGAAGCCGTCGGCGGCGTCGGTGTAAAACAGCATCGACGTATTGAGCTGCTTGACATTGTTCCGGCAGTTGATGGTGTAAGCTTTTTCGCGGGCTTGGTTGAGGGCGGGGAGCAGCATTCCGGCGAGGATCGCGATAATCGCGATCACCACCAAGAGCTCGATCAGGGTGAAGTTCTTTTTGGACATAAAATACCTCCTTGTGGTTTGGGAAAGTTGATTATATTTCATTGAGCTTGGGGACGATGTAGATCCGGCGCGCTTCCGCGCTCGGATTGCGGATCCGGCGAAAGAGTTCGAGGAACGCGGTTTCACCGGCCGCGCGCCAATCGATGCCGACGGTCGGCACCTGGGTGTAACCCGGCATCAGAAGCGACTTGCCGTCGATGCTGAGGACGGTGAAATCCTCCGGCATCACCCGCCCGGTGGATCGCCGGTAATGCTCGGCGCAAGTTTCACAAAAACTTCCGCCGCAGAAGAGCATGCCGACCGCCGAATCATTCGGCATCACCGGAGCGGGCCGCAGCAAATGAGCTTTCATGCGGACTTCGCCGAATTCGCTCCAGAGCAACCGGAAGCAATCGGCCCGGCGGCGGAACACCGGAGCGCTGGCGAAATAATGCACTTCAACCGTTTTCTTGTCGTGTTTGCGGAAATACTCCGCCGCCAGCTGGGCGGTGGTCATCGGGTCGAGCGAAATCGGTGAAACGATGCCGTTGAACGTATAATCCATCTCGATTCCGACCGCCGGTGTGGTCAACGGCAACTCGCGGAGCCGGTAGTCGTATTCGCCGAGAAAAGCGATCCCGTCGGTCGACCCGACATCCAGATCAAGCGGCGGCTCCGGGGCATAGAATTCATAATAGTCGCGCTTGCGGAACGTCACCGAGCAGTTGTTCCGCATTGCCGCCTCCTGAAAGCCGAGCAGGGAGTTGGACAAATATCCCGCCCCGTGGCGTTCGGTCGAGACAAACACGGTCACATGCCAGGCATCGGCGCCGATTCGGCCGTCACGTTCACCGGCGACATAAGCTCCAGAGCCGTGGCGCAAAATCAACACCCCTTTGCGACTGAGCGACTTGAGCCCCTCATGAACCGCGTAGGTGGTCAAATCGAACTCTTCGCTCAATGCCCGCAGTCCGGGCAGTTTGTCCCCGGCCCGATAGCTGCCGCTGGCGATCAGCGTTTCCAGCCTTTCGGTCATCTTGAGATAACCGGGTCGAGTGTTCTTGATCATGTTGCCCCTTTGAAGTGTTTGAATGCTTTTGATTTCTTAATCAAATTATATAACACTTCAAAAAAAAGTCAAGACCAAGATGAGATTTTTTTAAGAAATTTGCCATCCGGAGCAACTGTGAGGTGAGGATTCGAGCTCAATTCGAGCTTAGGATTGGAAAATCAAGGAAACTTCGGCAGCAATCGAGAGTATGGAAGTGTTTGAAATAAACCCATCACAACAAAGACATCGCGATCGATATCGCCCCGACTGCGGCGGAGCGCCGCCGGAGACTTGACGAGGCGTCCCCTCCCCGATACCGGCGCCGCAAGCCGGAGAGCCGGCCGCCGGTGCCCGGAAGGATGCGGAAATCCACCAAAACAAAGGGCCGTCCGCGATTGCAGCGGACGGCCCCCGGAAGAGCATGGAAACGCTTATCTGGCAAGCTCGGCTTGCAATTCGGCGTCGGCCTTGAGCACCTGTTCGGTCTGTTCGGCGCGGAATTTCTTCAATTCGGCGGCGACTTCGGGCGACGCGAGGGCGAGAATCGCCACCGCGTAGAGCGCCGCGTTTTTGCCGCCCGCCTTGCCGGCGGTGACTGCCGCGACGGGAATGCCGGGCGGCATCTGGACGATCGAAAACAGCGCGTCAAGCCCGTTGAACGGCTCCGACGCGATCGGAATGC
>CAZRFG010000294.1:0-4621 GCA_964599205.1 uncultured Victivallaceae bacterium | reverse complement strand
GATCGCGTCCCATTCGGCGCGTCCGGAACGAAGCTCTTCCATGATTTCGCGGAATGCCGGGCGGTCGTCGATGTTCTTGCCGGAAACGAATTCATCGGAACGCCGGTCGAAGACCTCGCCGCCGGACAGCTGCACGTAGTCCTCGCAGATCTTCGTCTGCATGGCAATCGTCGTCTGTCCCTCAAAGCCGCTGCCACGTTCCGATACTCTGGCGTAAATCAAATATTTCATCGCACCCGCATTCCGCATTTCGGACATACCAAGCCGGCGCTTCCGGCGAACATCAGATAAATTAGACCGGGAATGATGCCGAGGCATAGCAAGATGATCAGCAGACATCCGGAACGTCCGCCAATGCGCTTTCCACGTCCACGATAACCGCAGTTCGGGTTCGGGCAGATAATGTTATCACTCACTTCGAAACCTCCATTTTACCGTTTCAATTTATCCCGGCCTTGCACTTCGCCCAGCGGCGATCGCGCGGCTTTAGGGTGATCTCAATAACCGGCCACATCCATTGAACATAGCCGGGCTGTTCTTTGCAGTGCCATTTGAAGCTCTTCCCGTCCGGATTGATGCTTTCGAGGCTTATGATGTTGTCTTTCCGGTGGTATTCCTTGATCACGACCTGGCCATCATGCAGCTTTGCCGCAACGATATCGCCCCGCTGCGGGAATTCTCCGGCGGCGACCAGGGCGATGGATCCATGCGGGTAATCGGGCGACATCGAATCGCCGTCCACCCGCAACGCGAAGTAGCTTTCGCGGACATCGCTGAACATCGCGGTTTCGTCCGAGGTTTCGCGGAGGTAGTCGCACAAGGGTTCAAGTGCCGGTTCGTAGCCTGCCGCCTGGGCAATGCTCAAAACCGGCACCGGACGCAGTTGTCCAGGCGCAACTGGAATCACCTCGCTCTCGGCAGACGGAGACTGCTGCCCGGGGGCATCGAGGTATGGACGAAGGACAGGTTCAATCGATGACCATTTTGAGTCGTTGAAGTGGGTCGGCATGTTTTTGTATATTTTATTGAAGTGTTGAGGAGAAAGCCCCATGCGTCGAGCCAGTTCGGCTTGGCTGGCATTGGCGTTCGCCAGACGAAAACGCCGGAATGCGTTGCGAATTGCATCGGTAACTGGTTGCATAATGATATCCTCCATTTTGATACTTTCAAAAAATAGCACGTATCAAAACAATATCAACAGATTGACAAAAAAAAATCAAAAAAAAGATAAAAAAGTGATTTGACATCATAAACTCGTGGGTTTATATTCTCATCAACTCAAGAAAAGGAGGTGATTTTGATGACGATGAAAAAAATGATGAGAAAGCATGTCTATTTGAGCCGGGAGGTTCACGCTGAATTGAAAAAGCGAGCCGAAGCCGAGGGCATGAAGCTGAATGAGCGATTGATTGACGATGTGGTCAGTCTGGGCCTTGAACAATGGGACAAACTGCGGAAAAAATTTACCGCATCCATCAACTCACAAGTTAATGCTGGTTCATAAAATGCAAACTGCAATGGACGAAAATGCAATCGAGGAGCTTTCGACCGTGCTGGCCAAGGTGTTGTTGAGGTGTGCCAAGGAACTTTTGAAAAGAGGGAGCCATGAAAAATCTTTGGGGACAGAAAACGCCGGACCAATGGATCGCTTACCGGCGGCGAGCGAGATGGACGGTGATCCGGGATCTGGTTTTCCTGACGCTGTTTTTGGCGGCAGTCGGGATGTTCGCTCTCATGTCATTTGAAAATTGAACCGAATCGAAAGGACAATGCAAATGGAAAATCGTAATCAACTGTTGGACGCCAGCATCGAAAAGGTGATGCTGGACATCGAAAGCACCAACCGCGAAGACATGGTGGTCGCGGCGAATCGGGTCAGGCTTGCCGATCGCGGCGTCGGCGAAACCCGCATCGAAGCGCAATTCGACGGCCGGGTGCATCCGGTCAAGACGGTGGCGCTCTCGCAGATGGAAAGCACCATGCTCACCGGCTTCTCGGTCTTCGGCCGCAATCTCCGGGAAAAGCAGATGCGCGATCTCTACCTCGACAACGCCAACCGGCTGCTGGAGCGGATGCCGGACAAGCGCATGGTACGGATGAGCGCCAAGGGCGGCTCCGAATTTTCGCTGCGTGCCTGGCTCTCCACCAGCTATCAGCGGTATGACGACGATGTGGTGTTCGGCGCGATGATCGATGCGATCAGCGACACGCCGGAAGCGGCGGCGTTCCACTCCATCGGCGGGTACCGCACCGACAGCACCAGCTATCTCAAGCTGGTCACCCGGGAGCCGTTGTTCTCGGTCCATGCGGACGGGCGCGAACGGGCGTTCCACCCCGGCTTTATCCTCTCCAATTCCGAAATCGGACAGGGCTTCTGCCGGCTGGACATCCTGCTGATCGACCGGTATTGCACCAACGGATGTATTTTCAGCAGCGAAAATCTCGGCCAGGTCAAGATCATGCACCGCGGACGGGACGTCGACGGCCTGATCTCCGGCACTGTGCTCGATGCCCGGCACGGCAGCGAAGCGATCCCGAAAATGGAACGCGCGATCCGCACCGCGGTGAAGACCGCCTTCAACCAGGAACTCTATATCGGCTACCGCGAGGTGATGCAGAATGCGGCCGGGATCAAGATTGATGCCGATGACGACCATGACATCGAACTCTTCGCCAAGCACATCGGGCGGGTCTGCGGACTTGCCGAAGCGGAACACAAAGCGATCGCGCAGCGGATGCTGGAGACCGGCGACCGATCCCTCTTCGGAGTCCAGGCGGCCCTGACCGATGCGGCGAAGTATGCCGCCAGTTACGACCGCAAGCTGGAACTCGAACGCGCCGGCGGGAAGATCTTCACCGACGTGCCGCGCCGGTGGCAGACGATCAAGAATCTGGTTGCTGCAGAAAAGCTCTCCGAATAATCACCCAGACACACAGAAAGGACATAAAATGAACGAAAAAGAAATGATGGAGGCGCTTGCTCAGCCGTTCGCGGCAAATGAAGTGGAGTGGCGCGCGCAGCGGGTCGGCATCACCAATAACCGCCCCTGGGCAATGGTACTCTGCTACCTGACCAATCGGGCGATCATGAACCGGCTTGACCATGTTTTCGGCTTGGCCAACTGGCGCAACGAATACATCAAGTGGGGCGATAAATCCACCCTCTGCGGCATCTCCTGCAAGATCAATGGCGAATGGATCACCAAATACGACGGCGCGGAAGAAACCGACATTGAAGCGGTAAAAGGTGGCTTTTCGGATGCGATGAAGCGGGCGGCTGTGCAGTGGGGCATGGGACGTTATCTCTATAACCTCGAAGAAAGCTTCACGGAATGTTCTCTTGAAAAACAAACCGGCCCGGAATGGCGCAAGGCCGTTACCTCTGACAACCAGATTCTTTTTTGGAAAAGTCCGACGCTTCCGGCTTGGGCGCTTCCAAAAACAGAAAAGCCCGCTCCGCCGAAAGACCCCAAAAATCCGACGCGGAAAACGGAAAATCCCCCGCCGCCCCAGTCAGCGCCTCAGCAACCAGCTCCGCCGGCAGCACCGCCCGCGACCACCACACCGCCCCCCCCTCAGGCTCCGGCACCGAATGAGACCGAAGTCATGCTTCGTTTCATGGCGGACAGAGGTGTAAGTCGGAACGATCTCGAAAACCTGATCAACGCCAAGGTCGAAAATTTCACAACTGCCGAGAAGCAGAAGATCAAAGACGCCATCGCGAAGATGCGACGCGACAAGACCGACTTTTTCACCGCTTTCAATTCGCTGTAACCATCCCCATTCCCATCAACATCAAAGACAGGAAAACACCCAAATTATGAAATTCACCAACAAATTCAACCTTCCGCAGCACATCTGCAACTGGCTCTCCCGGGACGATTACGACTACGTCCCCGGCACGATTTCCGCTACCACTCTGATCGGCCCGGCGCGGGCATGGGCGCTCAAGCAGCAGTTTGCCGATTCACTGGAGCGGGACTACAGCGATATGCTCGCGCTGCGGATCGGCACCGCGATCCATGACAGCCTCGAAAAAGCGGCGGCATTCGGCGAGTATACCGCCGAAGAACGGTTTTTCGCCGACTTCATGTCCTTCCGGATCAGCGGCAAGATGGACGCGATCATCGACGGCGTGATCCGCGACATCAAGACCACCAGCGTTTGGAAGATCATCTACGGCGAGTTCGACGATTACATCAAGCAGCTCTCCATCTACAAGTGGCTGCTGGCGAAAAACGGCATCGAAACCGCCGACTACGGCGTGATCGATTTCTTTTTCACCGACTGGAAGAAGTCGGACGCGGCCAAGGGCGGGAACTACCCGCCGATCCGGTTCCGGGAACAGCGCATCGAGCTCTGGCCGATCGACCAGACCGAGGCGTATATCGCCGAGCGCCTGGAGGAGTTTGTCTTCGCCAAGTCGCTGTTGCCCCGGTGTACCCGGGAAGAGCTGTGGCAGTCGGAAACCACCTATGCCTACTATGCCAAGGAGGGCGCGGCAAAGGCGACGAAAATCTACCCCGAATCCGAACATGGAGAAGCGGAACTTCGGGCGGCGGAAATGGGCGGCGTGGTGGTCGCGCGCCCCGGCAAGGCGAAGCGGTGCTCGTACTGCGAT
>CAZRFG010000293.1:0-4628 GCA_964599205.1 uncultured Victivallaceae bacterium | reverse complement strand
TTCGCCGTCATGCCGCCCCATACCCGCCACGCCGGCGCTGCCGACGTCATCTCCCCCTGCCACCTCTTCTGGCTCATCTCCGAACCCTCCTGTGACCACCCCGGCGTCTTCTCCGCCGACGAATTCTCCCTCTTTCAGGAAACCCTCCGGCTGAGCGAACTTCGCGCCATTCCCTTTGACCCCGCCATCCGCCAAACCCTCAACAGCCTCCTCGCCGAACTCCGCGCCGCCGACACTCTCGAACGCCAGTGCCGTCTCCGCCTCCTCCTCGGCACCCTCCTCCTCGACTGCGTCCGCTGCGGTCGCAAACACTTCGAACTCACGTCCCGCACCGCTCCCTTGATCCGCAAAAGCCTCCAGCTCCTCCGCCAGCATGCCTCGACCGACATCCCCATCCATACCCTCGCCGAAAGCGCCCGACTCTCGCCCTCCGTCTTCATCCGCCTCTTCCGCCGCCACACCGGCATGACCCCCGGCGACTACCGGATGCGACTCCGGATGGACCAGGCCCGCCTCCTCCTCGAATCCACCGCCAGACCCGTCACCGAAATCGCCTTTCAACTCAATTTCTCCTCCAGTCAGTACTTCGCCAACGTCTTCCGCCGCTTCACCGGGCTCACCCCGAGCGAATATCGGAAATTGCATGGCAAAAGAGCCGCACCGGCGGTAAAACGGGAAAGCTGAAAAATGGCGGAAGCGACCCGGATTCAGGGCATCGCGATCACCCGCGCCTCGGGGTGCTGGTGACGGAACCAGGTGCGCTGACGGCGGGCGTATTGACCGGTCTGGGCGATCAATTGGCAACGCAGCTCCTCAAACGATAACTCGTTGCGGAGAAAACGGTCGATGAGTTTGTACCCGAGCGCCTGATGCGCGGTCGGCGATTCGAGAATTCCCCGCGCAATCGCGGCGCGCCCCTCCTCGATCCAGCCCGCCGCCAGCATCCGGTCGCAGCGCTCGGCGATGCGGCTCCGGAGCAGCTCGGGCGACCAGTCGAGGACGCTGGCGTCCACCTGATAGCGGAGCGGACGCGACCCCGACTGCAAGTCGAGGATCGATTTTCCGGTAAGCATCCTGACTTCGAGCGCCCGGATCAGCTTGCGGCGGCAGTCGCGCCAGCGTTCGAGGGCGGCGGGGTCGAGCCGCGCCATCTCTTCGCGAAGGGAGTCAAAGGCTTGGTCGGAGTCGAACCTGGCGTCGAGTTCGGCGCGGAGCCGGTCGTCGCCGGGAAGCTGGTCGAGGCCGTAGAGCAGCGATTTGAGATAAAACCCGGTGCCGCCGGCGACCACCGGGATTTTGCCCCGGCCCACGATGTCGGCGATGGCGCGGTCGGCAAGTTCGACATAGCGGTAGACGTCGATTTTTTCGCTGAAGTCGAAGCAGCCGACGAGGTGGTGGGGCACCCGGGCCAGCTCTTCGGCGGAGGGCTGGGCGGTGCCGATCGGAATGCCGGAATAGAGCTGCATCGAGTCGGCGGATACGATTTCGCCGCCGAGCTCTTCGGCGGTCCGCAGCGCGAGGTCGCTTTTGCCCGAGGCGGTGGGGCCCATGATGCAGATTATTTTCATGGCCCCAAGATACACTTTTTTTCCGGTTTTTCAAGTTGCAAAGATGCGATCTCCGGTTTATTGTAACGATGTCATTCGAGCCGAGTTCAAAAGTCCTTCCGGTCGCCCGGAAGGTTGGTTTTCCCGCCTGACCGGGAGCGATTTCGGGACATACCGCTTGGGGTATGCCCCTCAATCTACCCGATCATGCGGAAAAACCTCCGCTTCCGGATCATTCCGAAATTACTTTCGAAATCGGCTCATCCAACCCCAATCATGGAGAGTTTCGCATGAAAAAGCAAACGAAGCGACAAGCGGTAACGGCGGGTGCGATTTTTTTTGTCCTGATGCTGACACTGTCAGTGCTCAGCGCGGCGGAGCTCCCGCCGTTGCTCAATCCGAAACTTAATGACTTCGCCGGGGGCTTGCCGAAGGGGTGGCAGGGCGACCGCAAACTGGTTGATTTAAAGGCTCTTGAGGGCGGCGGCGTGGAGATGAAAGCGCTGGTCGAATCCGACCTCCAGGGCGCTTTTTTCCAGAATTTCAAAAGTTTTCCCGGCAACACCCGGATCCGGCTCGCGGGCTACGTCAAGTCGAGCAAGCGCGGCGCGGGCTTCCTCCAGCTCAAATTGTACAAGGACGGCAAGGAGACCGGCCGCTTCAACTCCAAACCGAGCAGCGACAAGGGGGGCATTCTCGCCGTCGAGTTGGACACCGGCAACGCCGATGCGATTGCAGTCTACTGCCGGATGTTCCTCGCCGGAAACGTCGGCGAAACTGTGATTTTCAAGGATCTCGAGCTCGGCGCGGCGGGCGCGGTCAAGGCCACCGAGGCCTTGGAAGTGGCCCCCGGTTTCGCCGGGGCGGGGCTCTACCTCAACTTTTTGCAGGCGGCCAAAGTGGAGGACTTCACGGCCCGGGTCAAGTACCGCGAACTCCCGGCGGGGGCGTGGCGCGACGGCTTTGAACTCACCTACCACCCCGGCGACAACCAGGCGCGCGGGGTGCTGGCGAATCTTCGCGAAAACACCTCGTATGAAGTGGCGATCGACTATCGCGACCGCGGCCGGAGCGGGAGCGAAAAGAAAACCTTTACCACGCTGGCGGCGACGGTGCCGGTCGCCCAGACCATTTATCTCGAGCCGAAAGATGTTGAAAACGGCCTCGTGATCGCCGATTCCGGCACCGCCGCGGGCTACATCCGCTACACCACTCGCCCCGGCGTGGTGCTGAAGGGCCCGGCCGGCAAGCGCGAAGCGATTCTGCTCGACCAGATCGAGTACGTGATTCTGGAAAATTTGACGCTGGAGGGCGGCGGCTACAACGGTATCACCGTCAACGACTGCCGTCAGGTCCGGATCGCCAATTGCGATATTTCCCGATATGGCACGCCGCGGGTACTGCCCTTTGACACCAGCGACGAAAAGGGGGCGTCGGTTTACCGCGACAACGGGGTGGGGATCAATAATCAGGCCGGGGTGGCGGTCCGGGGCGGGAGCGGCGTGGTGCTCGAGCGGAACTTCATCCATGACCCCCGAAGCCGGGCGAACACGTGGTTTTACGCCCATCCGGCGGGGCCCAACGCGGTGTTCCTCGGCGGCGTCCGGGGGCTGGTGATGCGTTACAACGACTTCGTCGGAACGGATCTCCACCGCTGGAACGACGCCAGCGAGGGGCTCGGCAACGGCGAAATCGAGGGCGGCCCGTGGAAGGATGCGGAGATTTACGGCAACTACTTCGCTTTCGGCAACGACGACGGGATCGAGCTGGATGGCGGGCAGATCAACTGCCGTTTGTTCCGCAACAAGTTTGAGGGCGGGCTCTGCGGGATCAGCACCGCGCCGTGTCTTCGCGGGCCGTCGTTTGTTTTCGACAATCTGGTGGTGCATCTGCGCGACGAGCTCGGGGCGCGCAACGTCGCGATCAAGGACAACTTCGGCCGCCGCGGCGACGGCAAGATTTTTCTTTTCAACAACCTGATTTCGGTCGACGCCAATGCGGTCAGCGGATTCGGCAAGGACGATCCCGACCGGGTCTCCGGAAACCTCAAAATGGTGAGCCGCAACAATGTCTTGCATGCCGGCACCTTTTTCACCGGCGATGTGTTCCGGGAAAAGGTGTCGCTCGATTACGATCTCTTGAGTCCCTTTCGGCCGCGGGCGGACATGTTTGAGCGGCTTGACGCGGAGAAGCAGGAGTTGCACGGATTGCGCCGGGCGGCTCCTTTTGTCGCGCCGGAGCGGGGGGATTTCCGGATTGCCGAAGTGCTGCCGGGGGAGAAGATTGCGGTTTTCGCGCCGGAGGGGCGGGTCGGCAATGATCTGGTGCTGCCGGAGCGGCCGTTGCCGTTTGTCCCGTCGGCGTCGGAGATCCGGCTGGATTTGCGGGTGACGCGAGCGGAGATCACGCTTGAGGTGAGCGATCCCAAGTATCGCGGCGAGTTCCGGATTGTCCAGCCGGCGGCGACGGATTACTTCCGGGTGACGCCGTCGTCGGGGTTGCTGGAGCCGGGGAAGCCGGTGAAGCTGACCGTTGAGAGTGTGTACGCCAAGGTGGCGGACGCCCGGATCAACAGCGGGGCGTTCCTGATCCGGACGGCGTCGGGGTTGTCGCGGCCGGTTTCGGTGTATTTGGATTCGCGGGAAGATGCGGCCAAGGTGAAGGCGCGGCGGGCGTCGGCGATTTACGGCAAAGTGGAGCAATCGGGGGGCAAATGCAAGCTGGTGTTTGAGTTGGAGAAGCCGGGCAAATATTATTTATTCGGCCGGTTCAAGAGCCGGGTGGGGACGGTGGCGTTGGATGGCGTACCGATGCAGGTGAGGAGCGGCGATGCCGCGCCGGGTGAGGCGTGCTGGGGGAATATCGGGATTCAGCAGGGCAAGACCAATGCGCCGCTGGTGTTCAAGGCGGGGCGCAATGAGTTGGAGGTGACGGCGCGGCTGGGGCAGGAGTTTGAGTTGGAGGATTGCGCGCTAGGGGTTGAGCCCGAGATGTTTTTGTACGCGTCGGGGCGGTGAAACCCGCCCCGTAATCGCGAGGCGGGTACCCCCGCCGAGCAGGGGTCCAGGGCCACCCGGCCCT
>CAZRFG010000292.1:0-4676 GCA_964599205.1 uncultured Victivallaceae bacterium | reverse complement strand
GGGACGTTTTATGAAACACGCAGCCGTCCTGGCGGCCGTTCTATTCGCCGCGCTGATCACCGGGTGCACCGGCAACAAAGTCCCGACCACCGCGCATATTCCGGCGGTGGAGGCGTTTTCGGTCGACGACTACATGGGCACCTGGTACGAAATCGCCCGGCTTCCCCACTCGTTTGAGAAAGGGATGGACGAAGTCACCGCCCAATATACGTATCGCCCGAACGGCACCGTCGAAGTGCTCAACTCCGGGGTGCGCGACGGCAAGCTCCGCACCGCGAAGGCCACCGCCAAATTTGCCGGCAGCCGGTTCGTCGGCGAGCTCAAGGTCTCTTTTTTCTGGCCCTTCTACGGCGACTACCGGATTATCTACCTCGAACCGAATTACCGTTATGCGATCGTGACCAGCAAGACCATGGATTATTTGTGGATTCTCTCCCGGACGCCCACGGTTGAACCCGGCACCTTGCAGGATCTGCTGGCCAAGGCCGACGGCTGGGGTTTTCACACCGGTGACCTTGAATTTCCGAGGCCGAAAAAATGAAATTCTCGCGCTGTGAAAAGATCGCCGGGCGTTATGTCCATGTCCCGGTCAAGGGTATCGGTGAAACCTCGGAAAGCCGGTGGTATCTCCCCTGGCTGAACGGCGGGGCGGCGCGGTTCAACTACGTCCCGGCGACGGCGGCGGACTGTGACTTTGTCGCCTCAATCGATCTCGACGGCCAGCTCGGAACAGAGCTCCGGGTGGAGAGCGACGCCGAACTCGCGGTCAATTCATTTTTCTTTGCCGACGCGCCGCAGGAAGCCGGGGCCAAGGATGAGCCGCTTCGCCAGCAATTCCACTTCTCGCCCTTCCGGGGCTGGCTCAACGACCCCAACGGGCTCGGCTTTTTCGGCGGCAAGTACCACATGTTCTACCAGTACAACCCCTTTGGCGTCAATTGGGGCAACATGCACTGGGCGCATGCCGAAAGCGACGACCTCGTCCACTGGCGCGAATGCGGCATTTTCCTGCGGCCGGAGCCGTCCGGCGTGCCGTATTCCGGCGGGGTGGTGATCGACCACCGCAACGACTCCGGCCTCGGCGACGGCAAGCAGCCGCCGGTGCTGATTTTCTACACCGCCGCCGGGAACCATGTCGAGCCCCGGCAACCCTATACCCAGCGTCTGCGCTACAGCACCGACGGCGGCAAGACCTTCCGCGAGTATGACCGCAACCCGGTGATCGGTTCGCTGGTCGACGACGGCGAGCGCGATCCATCGATCGTCTGGGATGAGGCCGGCCGGATCTGGCGGATGGCGCTTTACTGCGGCGACCGGGATCGCGAATTCCGCTTTTTCAAGTCGTCCAATCTGCTCGACTGGCAGGAGACCGGGCGCTTCCGCGACGATATCGGCCGCGAATGCCCCGAACTTTTCACGCTGCGGGACGAGGCCGACGGTCAAGAATATATGGTGCTTCTCACCGCCACCGGACACTGCTGGGTCGGGCGGTTCGAGGGCGACCGTTTTATCCCCGGCCCCCGCCAATTGCCGGCGGCGCGGTTCGGCAACTTCTACGCCGCCCAGACTTTCAAGAACACCGGGACGCGCCGGATTCTCCTCGGCTGGCAGCCTTGCGAAGTGCGCGACCGGCGCTTTTCGCAGTCGATGACGCTGCCGCTCGAGCTGACCTTGAGCGACGGCGTGATCAAAGTCGCTCCGGTGCGGGAAATCGAGTCCCGGCGCGGCGCGGAATTCACCGCGCTGCCGCTTGCCGGAGGGCAGTGCTGGGAGCTCGAAATCGAATCGCTCGATTCCGGCGCGGCGCTGCTCGACGTCGGCGGTGAAAAGGTGATGCTCGACGTCGACGCGGGCGAAATCCGGGTCGGCGTCGCCAAGCTCGACGGCCTGGCGCGACCGCTCCGTTGCCGGATTTTCGCCGACCGCCAGACGATCGAAGTATTCGCCGACGGCAAATACCTCTCAAAACAGAAGAGCGCCGCCGCCGACGGCGTCCGGCAGGGCGATCCGTGGGCTCCCGACGGCGGGCTCGCCCGCTTCCGGGCGTGGGAAATCAAATGAGCAAGCCGCCGTTCAAAGTCGCCGCCTTCGGCGAAATCCTCTTCGACGAATTTCCCGCCTTCCGCCGGATCGGTGGAGCGCCGGCCAATGTCGCGTGCCTCTGCCGCCAGTTCGGCTGCGAAGTTGCGCTGATCAGCGCGGTCGGCCGCGACGCCGACGGCGACGAACTGCTCGGTTTCTTGCGTGAACGCGGCGTCAATGACGCCTTTGTCGGGCGCAACAACTACCCCACCGGCCGGGTCGAGGTCAAGCTCGATGCCGCCGGCAAGGCCGCCTACACCATTGTCGAAAACGCGGCCTGGGATCACATCGTCTGCACTGATTTACTCAAAGCGACGCTGCCGGCTTTCGACGTCTTCGTCTACGGCACGCTGGCCCAGCGGAGTTATTCGCGAACCGCGCTCTTCGACTGTATCCGGGGGCTGAAAAAAGAGTGCATCCGCTTTTGCGATCTCAATTTCCGTCCGCCGTGGGACGACCCCGTGCTGACCCGGCAGTCGGTGGAACTGGCGACCGTGCTCAAGCTCAACGACGAGGAGCTGCCGCTCCTCGGCAACGCCTTCGGCGTCGGCCCGGAGTTCGCGGTGGCGCAAGTTTTCGCCGAAACTCCGGTGCGGATGGTGATCGTGAGCTGCGGCTCCGCCGGGGCGGAGATCCACCACCCGGCGGGGGTGTCGCGCCGCCCGGCGGCCAAAGTGGCCAAGCTGGTCGACACCGTCGGCGCGGGCGACTCCTTTGCCGCCGCGGCGATCGCGGGGTTGCTCCGGGGCGACGACTTCGACCGCCTCAACGACTTCGCCAACCAGGTCGCCGCCTACGTTTGCGGCGTTCCCGGCGCGACCCCCGAACTGCCCCGCCGGTTGACCGGATCGAAGCGCTGAAAACGGCTTTTCCCGCCGTCCGCTTTTTACCCGCAAAAATAACATTTTCGGCATTTTTCAACCTTGAAAACGGCCCCGTTCCGGTGTATAGTAAAGGACAATTTATCCATACGGAACCAATGGGAAGCAACAAGGAGCAGAAAATGCAGTACACGCACGAGATCGACCAGATGGTCTGTGTCGCTAAGGGACCGAAGAATCCCCCGGCGCCGATTCCGCAAGAGGGCGGCTGGACTTACGCCAAGGAAATCAAAGACATCTCCGGCCTGACCCACGGCGTGGGCTGGTGCGCGCCGCAGCAGGGCGCCTGCAAACTGACCCTCAACGTCAAGGATGGCATCATCGTCGAAGCGCTGGTCGAAACCATCGGCTGCACCGGGATGACCCACTCGGCGGCGATGGCGGCGGAAATTCTGCCCAACAAGACCATCCTCGAAGCGATGAACACCGACCTCGTCTGCGACGCGATCAACACCGCGATGCGCGAACTCTTCCTCCAGATCATTTACGGCCGCACCCAGACCGCGTTCTCCGAAGGCGGCCTCCCGGTCGGCGCCGGTCTGGAAGACCTCGGCAAGGGCCTCCGCAGCGTGACCGGCACCATGTACGGCACCTCGGCCAAGGGCGTCCGCTACCTCGAAATGGCCGAAGGCTACGTCACCCGCCTCGCCCTCGACGAAGAGGACAAGGTGATCGGCTATGAATTCCTCAAGCTCGGCCAGATGCTCGAAGCGATCGAAAAGGGCCTCGACCCGGCGGAAGCGCTCAAGAAGTACACCGGCACCTACGGCCGTTTCGCCGAAGCCGTCAAAACCATCAACCCGCGCAAGCAGTAAGTAAGGATTTTCACATCATGGCTCTCTTTGAAAGTTACGAACGCAGAATTGCGCAAATCAATTCCTTTCTGAACGCCAACGGCATCGCCTCGATCGAGGAAGCCGAACAGCTCTGCAAGGGCAAAGGCCTCGACATCTACAACCTGGTCAAGGGCATCCAGCCGATCTGCTTTGAAAACGCCGCCTGGGCCTATGTGGTCGGCGCCGCCGTCGCGATCAAGCGCGGCCAGACCGTGGCCAGCGAAATCGCCTCCACCCTCGGCGAAGGCCTCCAGAGCTTCTGCATCCCGGGTTCGGTCGCCGATGACCGCAAGGTCGGGATCGGCCACGGCAACCTCGCCTCCCGTCTGCTCCGCGAAGAAACCCAGTGCTTCGCGTTCTGCTGCGGCCACGAATCCTTTGCCGCCGCCGAAGGCGCGATCGGCCTCGCCAAGAGCGCCAACAAAGCGCGCAAAGAACCGCTGCGGGTCATCCTCAACGGTCTCGGCAAGGACGCCGCCGAAATCATCTCCCGGATCAACGGCTTCACCCACGTCGAAACCAAGTTCGACTACAAGACCGGCAAAGTCGCGGTCAGCCGTGAAAAGGCCTACTCCAAGGGCGAACGCGCCAAAGTCCGCTGCTACGGCGCCGACGACGTCCGCGAAGGCGTCGCGATCATGCACCTCGAAGGGGTGGACATCGCGATCACCGGCAACAGCACCAACCCGACCCGTTTCCAGCATCCGGTGATGGGCACCTACAAAAAAGAACGCCTCGAGCAGGGCAAGGGCTTCTTCTCGGTCGCGTCCGGCGGCGGCACCGGCCGTACGCTGCATCCCGACAACATGGCCGCCGGTCCGGCTTCGTACGGCATGACCGACACCATGGGCCGGATGCACTCTGACGCCCAGTTCGC
>CAZRFG010000291.1:0-4706 GCA_964599205.1 uncultured Victivallaceae bacterium | reverse complement strand
CATGAAGATGGTGGCATTGGCGATCTGCATGTCTCGGCCCAGGCGTAGGTGACATGAAGATGGTGGCATTGGCGATCTGCATGTCTCGGCCCAGGCGTAGGTGACGCACCTTCATGCCGCGGGTGAACTTGCCCGAACAGATGCGGAAGAAAGCGATCCGGTCCCGGTGGGCCGGGTCCATGTTCGCCTGGATCTTGAATACGAAGCCGGTGAACGGCTCTTCGAAGGGCGACACGGTGCGGTTCACCGCTTCGCGCGGTTTTGACCGTAGCGGAAGTGGATCGAATTGCCCTTGATGACCGCTTCGTCGGGGACGTAGCGCAATGTTGCCGGCGCGGCGAAGTTCGGCTTGTCGGTATTGAGATCCGGCTGGAAGGAGGCGGGATTGCCGAAGGTGAAGGTGGAGAAGTACGGCTGCATTTTGCTGTTGCCGCCGCCGGCGAGGACGCCGAAGCGGTCGTGGAAAATTTCGACCGCGTTCTGGCGGTCCATGATCCAGCGGACGGCCGGCACCGGGCAGGCGTAGGCCGAGAAACACCACTGCCAGGGGAGTTCCCGGATCACCGCGAATTTGCCGTCACGCGAAAGGTAGTACCCGCGCTCACCGGAGCTCGCCGGGGCGAGCGTTTCGCCGCTGCCGCCCTCAAGCAGCATGGCGGCGGCGGTGTCGGGATAGACGGTCGGCCGTTTGCCGTCTTTTTCGGCGAAGTAGTTGGCGAGATACCAGCGTCCTTCCGGAGTCCAGGAGAAGCCGACGTTGCCGGGGCGTTTTTCTTTGTGGTAGGGATTGCGTTCGTCAACCGCCGAAACCGAACTGCCGTCGGTCCACAGCAGCGCCGAGTGGAACTGGGCGCCGCGCTGCAGCGCCTTCAGGGCGACCGGGTCCTTGGACATCGCGTAGTAGATGCCGAGCGCTTCGAGGTAGACGAAGTTGTAGCCGACCACCGGTCCGTAATTTTCCGACCAGAAGCCGTCTTCGCTCTGCTTGTCGACCAGCCCGGCCATGAAGCGGGAGGCGATCTCCTTCCACTCCGGCTTGTCAAAGGCGATGCCGGCGGCGTAGAGCCCCATCGCGTGATAGGTGTTGATGTTGTGATAGTGTTTCGCCTTGGTGGACTCGGCGATATGGGCGTAGCCGAGCAGGAGGCCTTTTTCCCACTTTGCGCGTGACTCTGCCGGGAGGGCGTCCTTGACCAGCAAATAAGCGCGGATCCAGCGGCTGTAGGTCCACGGCATGTAGATGTCGCCCCAGGTCGAATTGTCTTTTTTGCGGAAGACCCACATCCCCTTGGCATCCTGCGCGTCGACCAGTTTTTCGCCGCCTTTGGCGATCACTTCGAGGAGTTTGGGATCGTGATAATAGGGATTCTGCGGCGACTGGTACGACCACGCGACGGCGAGCGGGAAAAGTACGTTCTGGTCGGTCGATATCCACGGCTTGGAACCGAATTCGCCGGTGGCGGGATCGAAATTTTTGAGGATCGCGGGGATGCCGTTGACCAGGCCGGCCAGCAGCCAGTCGCGGTCGGGCCAGGTTTCGGCGGCGGGTTTGACGGCGGCGGCTGCGGCGGGAGCCGGGGTGGATGCGGCGGTTTCCGCTCCGGGGCAAAATACGGCGCAGACGGTCAGCAAGGCGGCGATCAGCGATTGGCAGGTCTTCATTTCGATCCTCTCAAATATAAAGTCGTAAGTCCCGGAAAAAGTCAGTACGGCCACCGGCGGCATGGCCGCCGGAGCGGAAACGATCGGAAAAGCGCGGCGTCCGGCGCCGGGCAAAGTGCGGAAAGATGTTTCACCTTGGCCTCCATTTTCTTGACATCGTTATGATTATATCCGAAAAAGGAGGCTTTGGCAAGTATGAATTCGGGTACCAAAGGTATTATTTCAGGTTTTCATCCGACTGGGCCGCCCGAAACATGTAAACCTGCGGCGTATTGAGTTCGCGGGGATGATTTTGGAGGTAATTTTTGCGGGCGAGAAGAAAATTCTGTGGCGTCGAGTAGCCGCACTGGCGGGCGATTTCGGCGGTGCGGTATTCGCCGCTCTGGCGCATCAACTCGGCATAGCGCATCACGTTGTTGAGAAAATACTGCTTGATGCCGCAGCCGGTATGGAGTTTGAAGAGCTTGGTCAACTGGCGGCGGCTGACCCCGGCTTTGTCCGCCAGCGCGTCGATGCCGGGGTAGAAGAACGGCGGCCCGTGAAGCGCCGCCAGCACCGGGTTGAGCTTTCGGTCGAGCCCTTTGAGCTCGGGGCTTTTTTCGCTGATTTGATGTTCGGCGGCGGCGCGCACCAGTTCGCTGAAGAAGCGGAGCAGCAGACTGTAGAGCAGGAATTCGCTCTCCGGCCGCTTCGGCCGGTGCCAAGTCTCGGCGAGCTCGCGGCAGAGGTTGAAAAAGCGCCGCCGTTCGTTGCGCGGCAGCAACAGATGGTGCGGCAGCTCGGTCGGCAGCGCGCCGTACCACGAGAGGTGGAGGAAACAGGCCCGGTAGGGCAACTCCGCGTCCGGCAGAAACTGGTGCATCTCGCCGGGATAGACCAAATAGACGTCGCCCGGATGAATTTTGCGCATTACGCCGTTAAGCGAAAAGAGCCCTTTGCCGCGCTCGAAACAGGCGATGTGCAACTGGGCGGGGTGGGTGTGGACCGGCATTTTTTCGGTGCCGACGGTCTGAAAATAATTGACTTCGAGGAGCTCGATTTCGCTGCCCAGGCGGGCGATCCACTTTTGAAAATTCATCGCTGATTCCTTTGTCAGATGCCCGATAGTATACTCCCGGGCCCCGCGAAATACAAATCGGAATTCACTCCGCCAGTCCGGCCGCCACCCGCGACGGCGGCGGCCCGAGGCTGGTGCGGCGGACCAGGGGGCCCGGCGGCAACCGTACCGAAGCCGGCGCAATCCCGGTTTTGAAGTACTGCTGAACAAGACAGACGGCGGCGCGGCCGATGTTGACGGCGGGCTGCTCGATGGTGGTAAGGCCGTGGATCTTGCCGTCCGACCAGGTCAGATTGTCGTAACCGAGTACGGAGAGGTCTTCGGGGATGCGCAAGCCGACCGCGGCGGCGGCGGCGAACACCGCGGCGGCGCGGCGGTCGCGGCAGACAAAGATCGCGGTCGGCCGGTTGCGCATCCGCAGCATTGCTTTGACCGTATTTTCCCAATGTCCCGGACCCCAGCCGTATTCGAGATGGGCGAAGTTCTCCGGATGCACTTCCAGATCGTCTTCGGCCAGTGCGCCTTTGAATCCGGCGAACATCTCCCGGTAGATAGCCGAATTCCGGGGGCCGGAAAAAAATCCGATCCGATGGTGCCCCGCTTCGATCAAAGTTCGCCCGGCGAAGCGCCCGACCTGGCGGAAATCCATTCCGGAGGAACAGGCCGGCTCGGGGCTTTCGTGATTGGCGATCACCAGCGGAATGCCGGCGCGTTCCATCGCCTGCGGCAGTCCGGCGGGGAAGCTCTCGATGCAGATCACCCCGTCAAAGCCGTCGTTGCGGCAGCGGTTGACGACGCCTTCCGCGGTGATGGCCGGCGGGTGCAACCGGGGGATGATTTCCAGTCCGGCCTCTTCGCCGGCGGCAAGGACGCCGGTCAGCGCCTGGTAGACTTCGGTGAATTCGCGGATCATATTTCCCTTGGCATGTCCCTTGTCCTCCGGCAGCGGAATGCCGCTCAACGGCACCAGAATTTTGCGGCAGTGCCGCGTCCCCGGCAGGGTGGCGACCAGGCGGATATGACGTCCCGAGGCGCGGTCGGTGATGCCGCGGGCGGCCAGTTCCGCCAGCAGCGACGGCACGGCGCCGCGGCCGATCGACAGCCGCTCGGCAAGTTCACAGATCGACGGCAGATAGCCGTCTTCGGCCAATTGGCCGTCGGCGACCATCCGGATCACCTCTTCGACCGCGGCGGCGGTTTTGGAATGCATCATATTCGAAATCTCCATTTTTATGTTAATATCATAAAACATAGCTTTTTTTTGTCATATTTCCACCATTTTTTCAAATTCATGGATAAATTTTTGGGTTTTGTTGGTCGAATCTGTGATGATGTCATATAATAGAAACATGCCGGAACAAAAAACTTCAGGAATCAAAGGAAGGAGTGAATGCAATGAAATCGTGTCGAAGATTGTCGAGTATGCTGAGTCGGATTTCGCCGGTCTTTCAATCCAAATTGCCGATCGCGGCGGCTCCGGAACGGGGCGACTCCGGTGAGCGCCGGGAACGAGCCCGCTCCGTTCATTTTTTCTCGCGTCCGGTTTTCACGCTGATTGAACTTCTGGTGGTGATCGCGATCATCGCCATTCTGGCCTCCATGCTGCTGCCGGCGCTCAACAAGGCGCGGATGTCGGCCCAGAAAATCAGTTGCACCAATATCCTGAAACAGATCGGCACCGCCGACCAGTTTTATCTCAATGATCAGAGCTACTTTCTGCCTTGCGTCTGGGCTGATTGCAAATACACCGCGAATGGGGTCGCGATCAACGGCTACTGGAATGGTCTGGCTTATCCTTATGCGACCGGACTTTTCACCCGGCCTGATCCGTCGAGGGCCGACGGCGTCCGGCGCGGCGCGGTGCCGCTCTGTCCGGCGGCGGTCGGTGAAACCGGGATCAGCGACTGGGTCTACAAAGCGACCTGGGATCCATGGGATCCGATGGCGACCAAATCGAGTGCCCGCGAGACCAACGGGGGGTATGGCC
>CAZRFG010000290.1:0-4753 GCA_964599205.1 uncultured Victivallaceae bacterium | reverse complement strand
GTGTAAGCAGCTTGGAAGGCTGCGGCGTGACCGCTACGCTATACCCGCTTTTGCAGCCGTCGTTTCTCAACTCCGGCAACTTACATCAAGCCGACGATCACTCGTCTCCTGCCGACCCGTGAACCTGCCGCCCATCCCGCCTCCCCTTCCGGAGAGTTTCGAATGGTGCCGACGGAGGGAGTTGAACCCTCACTCCGATGAAAGAACTAGGACCTGAACCTAGCGCGTCTGCCATTCCGCCACGTCGGCTGCTTCACGAACCCGCGTCCGCTGCTTGCATTCCTTAATTTAGCTCGATTCCGCGCTTTTGCAAGCAGCAATGCGCTTTTTTGCCTTTTTTTTTGGAAAAACCTTGCTTTTGCAACGCCGAAGCCCTATTGTATTATATGAATAATAACAATCAGAAAGTGAAATAATGGGTGTCAAAAATTGGAAATTCGTCGGACAATATCAGGAAGTTGACGTAGAAAAGATCCAGAGAACGCATTCCCTCTCCCGCCCGATCGCGGTTTACCTCGCGGCGCGCGGCATCAAGATCGATGACATTCCCGGATTCCTCTCCCCCAAACTCGGCAATTTGTCCGATCCTTATCGCTTCCCGGGCATCAAAGACGCCGCCAAGCGCCTTTGGGAGGCTGTTGCCCGCAAGGAACCGATCCTCATCCACGGCGACTACGACACCGACGGGATCACCGCCAGCGCCCTCCTCGCCCTCACGCTCCGTACCAACGGCGCGATCGTCCACTCCTTTATCCCCCACCGCTTTGACGACGGCTACGGCTTCACCCCGGAATCGCTTCACAAGGCGCTCACCGCCTTTGGCGACTGCCGCGTGCTGGTCACCGTCGACTGCGGGATCACCAGCTGCGACGCGGTCGCCGAAGCGGTTTCGCTCGGCATCGACGTGATCATCACCGACCACCACGAAGCCGGCAACGAGCTCCCGCACGCGATCGCGATCATCAATCCCAAAATTTATCCTGAGCTCGAAGACCTCCATCTCCTCGCCGGAGCCGGGACCGCCTTCAAGCTCGCCCACGCCTTTGTCAAATACGGGCGCGAGAACAACCTCGGCGGCTTCCAGACCCGGCTCGAGGATATCCTCGACTATGTCGCGCTCGGCACCGTCGCCGACATCGTGCCGCTGCTCGGCGAAAACCGGATCATGGTCAAGCACGGCATCGAAATCCTCCGCAAACAGCTCCGCCCCGGCATCCGCGCCCTGATCGAGAGCTCGCGGCTCAAAAACGAACTCACCCCCTCCGAAATCACCTTCAAACTCGCCCCCCGGATCAATGCCGCCGGACGGGTCGGCGACGCCAACGTCGCGCTCGAGCTGCTCGAGTCGGAGAATATCGTCGACGCCTACAATTGCGCCTCCCGGCTCGAGTCCTTCAACAAAATGCGACAGGACAAGGAGCAGGAGATCTACCAGGAAGCCTGCGAGCAGATCGAGCGCAACCTCGCCTGGAAGAGCGAGTACGCGCTGCTGGTCGCCGGCCGCGACTGGCACCAGGGGGTGATCGGAATCGTCGCTTCGCGGCTGGCCCGCGACTACAACCGGCCGACCATCGTGCTGACCATCCAGGGCGATCAGGCCTACGGCTCCGGCCGCAGCGTCGCCTGCCTCAATCTGGTTGAAGTACTGAGCCGGACCTCGGCCTACCTCGAGCGCTACGGCGGCCACCCGATGGCGGTCGGGATCGGCCTGCGCGCCGACCGCATCGCGACTTTCTTTGACGCGATGGAAAAGGAGATCCGTAAACAGCTATCCGCCGACCAGTTGACCGACTACCTCTATTACGACGGCGAAATCGAGCTTCAGGAGCTTGACGACAGCTTTTTCGAGTGCCTCGGCAGCCTCTCGCCCTTTGGCCACAGCAACACCAAGCCGGTGTTCCGCTTCAACAACCTTGAGGTGGTCAAGTGTTTCCCGGCCGGTGAGGCGCATTCGCGCGGACTCTTGCGCGGCCGCTGCGGCCAGATGGAGTTCATCGCCTTCAACCGCACCCCGGCCCAGTTGCGCAACCGCCGGATCGACGTGCTGGCGACGCCGCAGATCAACAGCCGCTACAGCGCCGAAGCGCCGCAGCTCAACATCATCGACGTGCAGGACAGCGCCGACGGGGTGTGAGTATGAAATTTGCAACAGTCATCCGCTCCCGGTGGAGAGTGCTGTTGCCGGTCGCGCTCGTGGTCCTCTTGCTGATCGCGGCCATCGGCTGGCTGCTGCTGCCGCGCTATCTGGAGCGCGGATTGCTCCCCGGCCTCGCCCGGCCTTTCGGCCTCGACCTCCGGCTGGAGGCGCGCCGGACCGGCCTCTTCGGGGCCGACTTCGCCGACGTCCGCGGCGGCGGAGCCGACGCGCCGTTCAGCATCGACTCGATCCGGGTGGATTACCGCCTGGGATATCCCTTCAAGGTCAAAAAAATCACCGTTTCCGACCTCCGGCTGACCATCGATCAGGCGAATGGCGAATGGCGGATCGGCGGGATTCCGCTGAGCCGCTTCCGCACCGGCGCCGCACCGGGCAAAAGTGCCGGGTCGCCGCTCCCGGCTTCGCTCAAACTTGACCGCATCGAATTCCGCCGCGCGCTGCTGCGGCTCGACTACGCCGGCAAACAGCTGGAGCTGCCTTGCTCGGGCGAACTCCGTTTCGACGCCGAAATCATCCGCTTCGACTTCGCGGGATCGCTCGGCAAGTCGGCGCTCAATCTCACCGGCACGATCAGCCCCACGACCGGGACGGTCGAGTTCGAAATGCGGAGTCCCGCGCTGGCGACCGCCGACCTCGCGCTGTTCAAACTTCCGGCGGCTTCGATCAATTTCGCGCTTCGCGGGCGGGTTGCCGGCGGGGCGATTGACGCCGACTGCCTCGGGGCGATCACCCCGGCGCTCCCCGGGCTCAGCTTTGAGAAACCGCTCGAAACCAGCCAGCAGCTTCATTATCAATCCGGCAAACTCCTGATCAGCGGCAAAACCAAACCGTTCAGCTTCCAGTACGCCGGAACCCGGCGGGCCGAGCTCTCCGACGAGACGGTCAACACGGTCGAATTCGAAACCGGCAAAGCGCCGGTCTTCACCCTCAAACCGGCTGCCATCCGCAGTCAAATCGGCGATCTCCGGCTGCGGGTGTCGGACAGTTCGATTCAATATTCTGCCGGACGGCTGCGTTTCGAAACCGCGCTGGGGGCGCGCTTTGAAAACGTCTCGCTGCGGCTGCCGAAGGTCAACGGCGACTTTCCGCTCGACGCCCCGGCGATCGATTTCGGAACCATCCAGCTTAACGACAAGGACATCGCCACCGGCGTCATTCGCGGCGGCTTGAAGGATCAGGTCTATTTTTTTGAAAGCCAGATCACCTCAGCAGTCTACCCCAAACTGCGGGTCAAGTCCACCGGCTCGATGCCGGTCGGCGACATCCAGCAGTCGGTGATGACCATCAGTCTGCCGCCGTGGCGGCCGCCCGAGCCGATCAAGCTGCGGCAGCTCTCGGACAAAGCCCCCGATCTCACTGTCAACGGCACCGTCAGCGCCGGGGTCACCATGCGTTTCGAGCGCGGCATCCCGATTTTCGCCGGCAGCGTCGGCGTCAGCGAAGGTGAAGCGGTGTCGCCCAAGGGGGACTTCAAAGTTTCCGGCCTGTCGCTCGGCTGCCAGATGCTCGACCTGGTCGCGTTCCGCACCGCCCCGAGCCAGCGGATATCGATCAGGCATATCGAGTTGGGGCGCTTCCGGCTGAACGATGCCGAACTCCGCTTCCAGGCCGACTCGCTGAAGGATTATCTACTTGAGTCGAGCCAGCTCGGCTGGTGCGGCGGCACCATCCAGAGCCGGGCGGTGCGAATTTACGCGGGCCAGCGGACGCTGCGGACAATCATCTATTGCGACAACATCAACCTCGCCGAAGCGCTCAAGCAGCTCGGAGTGGTCGAGTCCGAGGGCGACGGCGTGATGGCCGGCCAGATCCCGCTGCGGATCAGCTCCGAGGGCTTCACCTTTGAACAGGGCTATCTCCACTCCGACCCCGGTCGTGGCGGGGTGATCCGGATCGGCGGCCAGGGCGGCGAAATGCTCTCCGCGATGACCCAATCGGTCGATGAGGCGCGGCTGCTCCAGGAGGCGCTGAAGAACTTCCGTTATCAGTGGGCGAAGCTCTTCGTCTCCACCGACAGCGAGAACTTGAAACTCAATCTGCAGTTCGACGGCAAGCCCGACGGGCCGCTGCCTTTCGTCCAGGATCAGGAAACCGGCCGCCTGAGCTACCATGCCGAGGGCAAGGCTTCGTTTCAGGGCCTGCAACTCAATTTAAATCTGTCGCTGCCGCTCAACCGGCTGCTGAAAGTCAACCAACTGTTCCAGTAACCAAAAACGGGCCCGGACCCGTCCAATGCAAGGAAATTCAAGTATGAAGAAGAACACCATCAACGCCGCCGTGGCCTTCGCCGTGGCGCTGGCCGCCGCCGGCTGCATCAAAACCCAGAGCGAAGTCGAAGTCAAGCCGATCGAGATCAAACCGGTCCACGTCACCATCGACCTCAACGTCAAGATCGACCGCGAACTCGACGCCGCGCTGGCCGCCAAGCCCCCGGTCGCCAACGCCCAGACCGAAAAAGACCGCCTGATGAACGCGGTCCGCGACCGTCGCGACAAAATCAACGAATTCCGCACCAAGGGCGTCTTCGGCGAAAACAATCAGGGCCTGCTCGAACTCCGGGTGCCGCCCGCCGAAACCACCGCCGACGCGGTGCTG
>CAZRFG010000289.1:0-4761 GCA_964599205.1 uncultured Victivallaceae bacterium | reverse complement strand
GTTTGCCCCCCGGCAAGCCAAAGTAATCGGCGGCAAAGCCGCCAGGGGTGCAGGGCCAGTGGTCCTGCCGGGGGGTAGCAGGGGGCGAGCAGCCCCCGGACCATTGAAGACGGACCGTGGATGGGAAACAGGAGAGGGTGATGAAAAAGCGGGGAATGTGGATCGCTTTGCTGACGGCGCTGGCGGTGATGGCGGAGCCGGAGTTGGGCTGGAATGAGAAGGGTCTGGGAATCAAGGCCGGGTCGCTGGGGGAATTCACGCTGGAGGATCCGCAGCTGGTGAAGGACGGCAAGGCGACCGCCCCCCTCCCCCGGAGTTTTGCGGGCGAGGAGATGGTATTCACCTATCCCGGCGACGGGGTGATCCGGGCGCGCTTGGAGCGGAACACGCTGACCTTGAATTTCACCGGGGTTCCGGCGGATGCGCAGCTCACGATGCGCATGATCCTGCCGTTGTCGCTGCGGGATGGGGGGAGCTGGCGGGTGGGAGAGCAAAAGGGGACGTTTCCGGCGGGGCTGACACGGGGCAAGCCGCATTTCTTTCAGGGGCACGGGGCTGATTTTGAGTTCGGTGACGACGCCGGGCGGACGCTCTCGATTGTGAATCCGGCGCCGGGACTTTTTCAACAGCTGACCGACAACCGGGAATGGAACTGGCCGGTGTACGGCTGGCAGTTCTGGTCGGTGGTGGGCGACGGCCGAGCGCAGACTTTGACGATCACGGGTCGCGAAGGGGCGGCGGGACGGGCGGCACGGGTCGACCGCTTCGGCCAGCCGGTCGCCAAGGAGTTTCCGGGGAAAATCAGCGACGAAAAGGAGTTCGCGCTCGACCGCGAGAGCGAAGCGGCCTATTTCCGGGGCTTTGCCGGGCCTGTGACCGATCGCTTCGGCGGGTTGCCGGATTCGGGAACCAAGCTTGGGCTCGACAAGACCGGGTATTTCCATCTTGAGCGGAAAAATGGCCGCGACTATCTGGTCGATCCCGACGGCAATCTCTTTTTTCACCTCGGCATCTGCTGCTTCGGCGATCCCGCCGACTACACCTACGCGGGGGGACGGGAGGATATCTACCAATGGCTGCCGCCGCGGAGCGGGGGCTTCGAAAAAGCGTGGCATCCCGACGCCTACTGGAATCCGGTCGCGGTGTCGTTCTATTGGGCCAATCAGCAGCGCAAATACGGCAAAATCGACTCAGGAGAATGGCTGAAGCGAATGGTCGATCGGGTCCGGAGTTTCGGCTTCAACTCGTCGGGAGCGTTTTCGGAGAACCTGGCGGAACTTGACCGGCTTAATTTCCCGTATGTCGGGATGCTGCCGCTGCAATCGTGGCAAATCCCGATGATCAAGGGACTCAACGGCATTTTCGACCCCTTCGACCCTGAAATCCGCCGCAAGGTGGAAACGAATTTCGCCGCCGTGCTGCCGGCGCGGGCCGGGAGTCCGTACCTCATCGGCTACTTCCTCGCCAATGAACAGGACTGGGAGAATCTCGCCCGGATCGCACCTTCGCTCGACGGCGGCAACGCGTGCAAACGCGAGCTGGTCGCGATGCTGGAGCGCAAATACCCGACCATCGCCGACTTCAACCGGGCATGGAATTGCGACGCCGCCGATTTCGCTTCGCTCGCCAATCGGCAACTGCCGCTCAAAACACCGGCGGCACTGGCCGATGCGGCGGCGTTTTTTGAACACTTCCTCAACGCTTATTTTGAACTGATCGTCACCAACTTCAAAAAATACGACCGCAACCACCTCCTCCTCGGCAACCGCTGGCAGCCGGGTACCGCCAACAACGAGGCGCTCTGCCGGATCAGCGGAAAGTACATGGATGTCATCAGCATCAACTACTACACCGCCGGGATCGACCGCGACTTCGTGCGCCGGATTTACGCTTGGAGCGGAAATAAACCGCAGCTCTGGAGCGAGTTCTTTTACACCGCCGAAAAGGAATCGGCGGTCGGCGGTTTCTCCTACGACCTCCCGACCCAGCGCGAGCGCGGGTTGGCGTACCGCAACTACGTCGAAACCGCCGCGTCGCTCGGCTTCGTGGTCGGGGTCGAACACTTCACGTTGATCGACGAGCCGGTCACCGGCCGCCATTTCGAGAAGTACAACGGCGAAAGCTACAACTGCGGCCTCTTCACCGTCACCGACCGTCCCTACCGGCCGATGATCGACGAGATGGCGAAATCGAATTTCATCATCTACGAGGTCTGGCAGGGAGTGACGCCGCCGTGGCAATTCGACCATCCGCAATTCGCCGGACGGAGCGGCGGCCGCCGGACCGTCGAAGCCGGGCGCGCCGTCGCGCCGGTCAGCGTCAACGGGCAGGATCAGGGCTACCCCGGCCGCCCGCCGGTCCGGATCCCGGCCGTGCGGGTGGTCAACGGCGCGAGCGACAGCGCGGTTGAAGCAAGCTTCAAAAGTTGCTGGGATGAGCGCAATCTCTATTTATTGATCCGGGTGAGCGATCCGACCCCGATGCGGAATAAGCTGAACGGCAAAGACCTCTGGCGCGGCGACGGCGTCGAGATTTTCTTCGGTGCGGAGGCTCCGGATACGACGGGTCCGCTGCTCGCTTCCGACCGTCAGCTGCTGCTGGGAGGAGGCGAAGCAAAGCTGGTTTTCAGCGCCAACGGCCACGATGGCGCCGGGATTACCGCCGCCGCCTTTCCGGCGGTGGACGGCAAAGGGTATACCGTGGAGGCGGCGATCCCGTGGCGCACGCTCGGCGTCGAGCGTCCGGTCGAAGGGATGAAATTCCGCTTCGACCTCGCGATCGACGACAGCACCGACGGCGAAAACCGCCGGGCCCAATTGATGTGGAGCGGAAACGCCCGCAACTCCTCGGACCGCGGCGGCTGGGGCGAGCTCAAGCTCGCGCAGTAATCAACTCAGAGCGCGTGCGCCGCCCAGAGGAGGCCGCGAAGCGTCATTTCGCGCGCTTCGCGGACTTCAAAGTCGGCGGCGACGTGGCCGAGCGAGCAGTAAAAGACCCGCCCCTTGCCGTAATGGCGTTTCCAGGCGACCGGCATGATCGTCCCGGCGATCCACGGCGCGTGGTCGCCGCTGAAAGTGGTGACCGCGAGGACTTCGTTGCCGGGATCAGTGTGCATGTAATACTGCTCGGAGTGCATCCGGAACCGGCTGATCCCGGCGGTGATCGGGTCGTTTTTGACCACTTCGACTTCGTAGGGAATGATGTTGCCGGGGTGGGCGACCCACTGGCCGCCGATCATGAACTGGTAATCGGTTTCGTTGCGGAAGGCGTCGCCCGCGCCGCCGTGCCAGCCGCCGATGCCGACCCCGTTTTTGACCGCTTCAAGCATGCCCTTCAAAGCCTCCTTGTCGATCGTCGACATCGTCCAGACCGGGACGAGGAGATCGTAAGTGGCCATTTTGGCGGCATCCTTGAGGTCGTCGAGGGAATCGGTCAAATCGACCGCGAAGCCTTTTTCCTCCAGCAGCCGTTTGAACAAACCGGCGGTCTTGTCGGGCTCATGCCCGTTCCAGCCGCCCCAAGTGATCCATGCTTTTTTCTTCATTTTGATTTACTTTCCAAGTGAGCCAAAGGGCAAATTAAGCGGCAGCGCCGCCGGACGTTGACAAGTGCTGGCAAGCTCCACGCTCCGTCCCGCCGCGGCCGCCTCCTCGAGGGCGCACATCACGTCGAGGACGTGAAACGCGAGTTCGCCGGAGCAGCGCGCCGGGACTTTGCTCTTGAGCGAACGCGCCAGGTCGGCGAGGCCGATGCTCCGCATGTTGTCGGTGTAGCCGTGCGTCAGTTTGACCGCCGCCCAGTCGGAGAGCCAGGGCTGGAAAATCTCGACCTTGCCGCCGAAGCAATTGGGGTCCGGCACCCGGAGCGAACCCGCGGTGCCGTGAAGCTCGATGTTGTGATTGGTGTGCCGCCAGACGTCGAAGCTCATCACCAGCGTGATCACCGCCCCCGAAGCGAATTCGAGCACCCCGGCGACGTGGGTGTTGACCTCGACCGGCAGAACCTGGCCGTAGATCGAGGGGGTGGTGGCGGTACGCTTGTCAACGGCGCGGGAGTTGATCGCCGCCACCTTTTTGACCGGCCCCAGCAGATTGACCAGCGCGGTCAGATAATACGGCCCCATGTCGAAGAGCGGCCCGCCGCCTTTGAGGTAATAGAAACCCGGATTGGGATGCCATGATTCGTGACCGTGGCACATCATGAAAGCGGTTCCGGCGACCACTTTGCCGATCCGCCCCTCGTCGATCAGCGCGCGGCAGGTCTGGTGGGCGCCGCCGAGAAAGGTGTCGGGCGCACCGCCGGTCTTGAGCTTGAGTTTGGCCGCCAGCTTGAGCACTGCCGCCCCGGAGGCGCGGTCGAGGCCGAAGGGCTTCTCGGTGTAGGCGTGCTTGCCCGCCTTGAGAATCCGGGTGTTGACCTCGGTATGCGACTGCGGAGTGGTCAAATTGAGCACGATCGCAATCGCCGGATCGGCGAGCAGCGCCTCGACGGTCACCGCTTCGAAGCCGTGCTTTGCCGCCTTGTCGCGGGCGGCCGCCATATTGAGGTCGGCGACCTTGACGATCCGGATCAAGGGAAAGTTTTTGGCGGCGTTGAAATAAGCGTCGGAAATGTTGCCGCAGCCGATCACTCCGACTTGAGTTGCCTGGGTCATTGCTGATTCTCCCGTTATTTGCATAAATGGACGATATATTTATTATATCGCAACGTGATCAATTCAACAATAGACAAAAAATCATTTTATATGGATAATATGATCAA
>CAZRFG010000288.1:0-4780 GCA_964599205.1 uncultured Victivallaceae bacterium | reverse complement strand
GACTATGCGTACGCGCCGCCGCAGAAGCTCGGTTTCGACTTCAAGCAGGGATTGTACGCCAAGGGGTTGAAGCAGAAGATCGATCCGGTGACATTGAATTGTTATTATGTCGATGCGCCGGAGAACAATGCGACTCTGGGCTTTTTCGTCCGGGGGAGCGAGTATGAACTCCTGGGGCTGATTCCGACCGACATTCACTTTTTCGGGGTGGACCGGAGCCGGATTGCGGATTTCAAGTCGGAGGATGCGACGCGGTTTGTCTATTTCATGACCGGGGCGGACCGGTTCGGCTGCGACATATTCAGCCGGATCGTGCATGGCTCGACGATTTCGCTGTCGGTGGGGTTGATCGGGGTGTTGATTTCGTTTGTGCTGGGGGTGGTGATCGGGGGGATATCGGGGTATTGCGGCGGGGTGACGGATACGTTGATTCAGCGGTTGATTGAGATCATCAATTCATTTCCGCAATTGCCGATGTGGCTGGCGCTGGCGGCGGCGGTGCCGAGTTACTGGGATCCGTTGCAGACGTATTTTGCGATTACGGTGGCGTTGAGTCTCTTGTCGTGGACGGGGTTGGCGCGGGTGGTGCGGGGGAAGATTTTGAGTTTGCGCGAGGAAGATTACGCGGTGGCGGCGCGGTTGTTGGGGGCGAGTCACGGGAGGGTGTTGTTCCGGCATTTGCTGCCGGCGTTTGCGAGTCACATTATTGTGACGTTGACGTTGACGATACCGGGGATGATATTGGGGGAGACGAGTTTGTCGTTTCTGGGGTTGGGGTTGCGGCCGCCGGTGGTGAGTTGGGGGGTGATGCTGCAGGACTGCATGAATGTCAAGGCGGTGATTGAGTATCCGTGGTTGTTGTCGCCGGTGGTGATGCTGGTGTTTGCGGTGTTGTGTTTTAACTTTGTGGGGGATGGATTGCGCGACGCCGCCGACCCCTACGCGACCAAATAATAAAAAAAGCGCCGCAGGCTCAAAAAAAAGCGCGAAGCGCCAACCCCGCCCCCCGTCGTACGGGGGCGTGGTCCAGCGGCGAAACGCTGGTCGCTCGCTAAAAAGCGAGCGAAGCTAAGCGCAGCGCTCCCCCCGAGGTCGGCGGAGCCGACACAACTCTGCGGGAGCGAGGTCGGCAGCCGTGTCACGAAGTGACCGGCGAACGACATCGAGCGAAGCAGGGCGGTGAGTGGGGAGCAGGTTTCGCACGGAGGCACGGAGGCACGGAGGGGGATTGTTGAAGCGGCATTTTGCGTGTTGCTTCGGGACGGTCGCTCCGACGCGTGCGCGTCTCCGCTCGGGCCGGGCGAACAATGGTGGACGTCGATTCTGGCCACCCGCGACAGCGGAGCGGTGAGAGTCAAAGGCGCAGTGCGCCCGCCCGGGGCGGGAACGGTGAGGTTTTACCTCGCACACCGCAAGAGGGCTCCGCGCCCTCTTGACTCCGCGCAAGGGCGCGGCCCTTGACCGGGTAACTTTTGGGTACAACACAAGGACGACACCACCATGAACTGGCAATCGAACTGTTACGCGCGGCTCCTGATCGACAACCACATCACCGACCAGAAGCCGCACTACATGTCCCGCTTCGACCCCGCCACCTACGTCGAAATGGTCAAACTCGCCGGGGTCGACTCCGCCATGGTCTACGCCTGCGACCACAACGGCAACAGCTACTACCCCACCAAAGTCGGCCACCAGCACGCCGGCCTCCACGGCCGCGACATTTTCGGCGAAACCGTCAAACTTCTCGCCGAAAACCACATCGTCCCCATCGCCTACCACACCATCATTTTCCACAACCACTCCGCTCAAACCCACCCCGAGTGGCAACAGCGCGACGCCAATGGCGACGTTCACAGCGGCCGCTACTTTCACAGCTGCCCCAACCACCCCGACTACCTCCGCTACGCCCAAGCCGAACTCGCCGAAATCCTCGCCTACCCCGAAATCCAGGGCATCTTCATCGACATGACCTTCTGGCCCAAAGTCTGCCAGTGCCCGAGCTGCCGCAAACGCTTCGGCAAGGATATCCCGCAGGTGATCGACTGGAACAACCCCGAATGGGTCAAGTTCCAGCGCTTCCGCGAAAAGTCGATGGCCGACTTCGCCGCCAAACTCAGCGCGACGGTCAAAAAACTACGCCCCGACATCAGCGTCACCCACCAGTTTTCGCCGGTCCTCCACGGCTGGTTCCTCGGCCAGAGTTCGGGCATCGCCGCCGCCTCGGATTACGCCTCGGGCGACTTCTACGGCGGCCGCGAACAGCACCGGCTGGGCACCCGCCTCCTCGAAGCCTACACCCGGCACCCGCCCTTTGAATTCATGACCTCGCGCTGCATGAGTCTGCAGGATCACACCTCGACCAAGTCAGAGGACGAACTCTTTCTCCACGCCGTCACCACGCTTGCCAACGGCGGCGCCTACTTTTTCATCGACGCGATCAACCCCGACGGCACGCTGGAGCGCAAGACCTACGAAATGCTCCACCGTGTCGCCACCCGGCTCAAGCCCTTCAAGGAAGCGGTCGCCCGCCTGAAGCCGAAACGGCTCGCCGACTGCGGGCTCTATTTCTCGATGATGTCCGGGGTCAACCCCCGACTCGACGGCATGGAGGTCGGCGCGGTATCGGAAAGCAGCTCCAATATGGCGGTTCGCGAAAGCGTGCTGGTCGAGGAAGTGGTCGGCACCGCCGAGTTACTCAACCAGCTCAAAATCCAGTATCGGGTGCTGACCGACCAGAGCACCGATTTCAGTGGACTCGACAGCATCATCATCAACAACAGCCGCTACCTTTCAAGCGAAGAGTGCGACCGGCTCCGCAAATTCGTCGCCGACGGCGGCACCCTGATCGCCACCGGTCTCACCTCGCTCCAGCGTCCCGACGGCAGCTCGGGCGGGGATTTTCAACTCGCCGACCTCTTTGGCGTGAGCTATACCGGCAAAAACACCGATCTGGTGAGCTACATGGACTACGACGGCGGATTGCTCTCGACCACCGGGGCGAGCGCGCCACTGGTCACCGCGGCGGGGGCGAAGGTGCTGTCGCACGTCACGCTGCCCGACTTCCCGGTTTTCGACCCCGCGCATTACGCCTCGATCCACTCCAATCCGCCGGGGACTCCGACCGACTTTGCGGCGCTGACCGAGTGCCGTTACGGCAAGGGCCGCGCGGTCTATTTGTACAGTTCGGTGCTCCGCCACCGCCAGTATTCGCAGCAGTGCTTCGGCCGCGAACTTTTTTCGCGTTACCTCAAAACGATGATCGAAACCAATCTGCCCGGCAGCGCCGAAGCGACCTTGCTCGAGTCGACGGTGTCAAAGGAGAAACTCCTCTGCATCGTCAATTATCAGAACGAGCTCCCCAATCTCCCGCTGTTCGACGTCGAGCTGGCGGTGAAGACCGGCCCGGTCAAGACGCTTCACCGGGTGAGCGACGGCGCGGCGGTGCCCTTCGACTATCAGCGCGGGGCGCTCAAAGTCACCCTGCCGCGCCTCGACGACGCGGAATTTCTGCTCATAAGTTGAGAAAACGCTTGCTTTTTGGAGGCGAACGATTATATTCACTTGCGGATGCCGTTCGCGGCACGACACTAACCTAAATACGAGGGTTTTTATGCTGAAAAAGTCAATTATGCTGGCCGTCGCCGCCGTGGTTCTGGGCGGCGCATTCGCAATCTACAGCGCTTCGACGGTTCAGGCCGAAGTCAACACCTCGCAGCAGTACACACCGGCGCGTTTTGCCGTGATCAACGCGGTGGTTCAGGTCCAGTCGAGCACCGACCATGGCGCCAACAACCAGAGTTCGCTGTTCAAAATCGACGCCACCACCGGTCAGGTCTGGATGCTTCAGGCGACCGTGCAGTCGATGGCCAATCCGCAGATCCTGAATGCGGTGTGGGTGCCGGTGACCGATATCACTCCGGCCCAGCTCCAGGTTCAGCAGAGCATGTTCCAGCCCAATCCGACCAACAATCAGTAAGCCGCCACCAGGCGGGCGAAGACCGCGCGGCAGCAAAAGGCCGCGCGTTTTTTTTGGGAAAACGATGAAAATTTGCTGTATCGACTTTGAAACCGCCAACCGGGCGCGCGGCAGCGCCTGTGCGGTGGGTTTTGCCTGGATTGAAGACGGCGAACTTGCCGGCAGCGTCGGACGCTTGATCCGGCCGCATCACTCTTGCGATCAATTCGACCCGTTCAATATCGGGATTCACGGAATTCATCCCCGGGATGTGGCGGACGCGCCGGAGTTCGGCGAGCTGGCCCCGTGGTTCTTTGCGATGTTGAAAGCGGATCTGGTGGTAGCGCACAATGCCGCGTTTGACATGTCGGTGCTGCGGGCGCTGTGCGAACTTTATGGTCTCCCCTACCCCAAGATCGAATATTTATGCAGTTGCAAAAGTGCGATGCGGCTGTGGCCGGAGATGGTGAATCACAAGCTGGACACGCTGGCGGCCCGGATCGGGTGTGAATTTGAGCATCACGATGCGGAAGCGGACGCGGCGACCGCGGGGCGATTGTTGCTGGCGATGTTGAATGCGGCGGGAAACCGTGATCCGTTTGACTTTGCCGCGCGATTGGGAATCACCATCGGGACGATGGACGGGGCGTACTACACCCCGTGCAGCTGCCGGAGGTGAAAGTAACCCGGTCAAGGGCCGCGCCCTTGCGCGGTTTCCAAAGGGCGCGGAGCCCTTTGGCGGTGTGCGAGGCAGCGCCTCGCCGTTCCCGCCCCGGGCGAAGCCCCAGCTCAGAGAGGCGGAACGAGTTCCGCCGCTGAGCCCGG
>CAZRFG010000287.1:0-4799 GCA_964599205.1 uncultured Victivallaceae bacterium | reverse complement strand
CCTTTGGCGGCCAGTTCGTCGAGGAGGCGGCGGCAGGTGGAGTCGCCCATAAATGGGTGTTCCTCAAGTTCGTTGAAGGCGCGGAGAATTTCGAGATCGGTACGGTTGCCCGCGCCGACGACGGCGAGGAGCTGGCGCTCGCTGCGGCCGGGGCCGTCCGCGCCGGGGCAGTCTTCGAGGTGGCGCGCCAGCGCTTTGACGAGGAACGGAAAACGTGTGGTTTCGGGTTGCGATACCAGTGTTCTGATCGCGTCCGCGCCTTCGGCAAAGGCCCGCCAGGCGGCGGCGTAGAGGGAACGGTCGTCGCGGTCGAGGCGGCGGCCGCTGCTTTGGCGTTTCGCGAAGAGTTCGGGATGGTCGCCCCAGACGATGTCTTCGCAGATCAGATAGAGCGCGGCCGGATTGTCGGCGAGGACAAAGAGGATGCGGGCAAGCATGACCTGATCGAACATGCAGGCGTCGAACCAGAGATAGGCAGTGTCGCCCGCCGTCAGTCCGGCGAGCGTGCGGTCCATCGCATTGAGGGCAGCGAGGAGTCTTTCTTCCGCGAGTTCCGGCATCATCGCGTGAAGTTCCCCGGCGCGGATGCGCGCAAATTCCGCCGTCCCGGTGTCGGGGCCGGGAATGCGCCCTTCGAGATAATTTTCGCGCCAGACCAGCGCCGGGCCGGTTGCGCCCGATTGACGCCACGCATCGCAGGCGCAGTCGCCGTTAAAAATATGGAGTTCCATGCCGATTTATCCTCTTTGCTGTTTCAATCGTATTTTTTCTGCGTTCACAATAGCACCCGCGGCCGGAAGATGCAACTTTTTGAAGTGCGATTTGCGTAGAAAAAGAAACCCCGGCGGCGGAATTTCCGCGCCGGGGGAGGGGGAATCTGCGAGGCCGCGCTCAGTCCTTGAACTCCGGCATTTGGAAGTTGTCGCGGGTGGCGGCGACAAAGTCGGCGGTCAGCTGCCGCAGCTCGGCCCGCCTGGCCCGGTAGCGGGTGTTGAAGGCGAGGTTCATCTCCTCGTATGGGTCGGTATTGAGGTCAAAGAGATAAATGTCGCTCTCCTCGCTGCAGACATATTTCCAGTTATCCAGCGTCAGCACCCCGCGGTAGGGACGGTCAAAGGAATCGCAGTGCTTGGTCGGCGCCACGTTCTGCAAATACGCCGCCCGCGGCGGATTGACCACCGGTTTGCGGAGCATCACCGGCGAATAGTCGAAGCCGGGGAGCGCGGCCGGCACTTCGAGCCCGGCGAGACCGAGCGAGGTCGGCAGGATGTCGACGTGGTTGAGCGGGTACGGATTCTCGGTTTCGACGTAATGGTCGGTGTAGTGGTGGCAGCAGCCGTTCCAGACCACAAAAGGAATGCCGATCGACTCCTGGTAGGGATTGGTTTTCTTGAAAAGCCCGTGCGAGCCGTGCATGTCGCCGTGGTCGCTGAAGTAGAAAATCCAGGTGTCCTCTTCAAGATTGTTGCGCCGGACGCAATCGAGGATGCGGCCGACGTTGTCGTCGAGGTTCTCGATCATTCCGTACATCCCGGCGAGGTCGAGCCGGACTTTGCTCTCGACGGTCGGATTGTGGGCGACGTTGGGCCGGAGCTTGAGGCTCTGGGGCTGGTAGTGCCGCAGGTTCTCCGGCGGCGCGATGTAGGGATTGTGCGGCGGCTGGACCGAGAGCACCGCGAAAAACGGCTGGTCCGGCGCGCGGCGCGAATCGAGGTAGTCGATCAATAGATCGCTGAGGTCGTCGGTCTCATACCCCGGCAGCCGGTAGCGCGGAACTTCCTCGTCGCGGCGGTGGCCGTGGACGTAGCAGTCGTACTGCATATTGTTGTTGTCGTAGCCGAGGAAGGTCTGGAAGCGGCCGCGCCGTTCTTTGGGAATGTTCCAGAAAACGGTGCGGTCGATGTCGATTTTGTTGCGGCAGCCGTCGAGGTGCCATTTGCCGAAGTAGGCGGTGTCGTACCCGGCGGCGTTGAAGAAGTCGGCGGCGGTGGGGAGTTCGGGCGGCATCCGGTACTCGTGGCCGGGCACGCACTCGTGAGGATAAAGTCCGGTCAGGAGCGACCCGCGAAACGGACAGCAGAGCGGAAACCCCGACACCGCGCGCCGGAAGTTGAAGCCGTCGCCCGCCATCCGGTCGAGGTTGGGAGTGTGGACATTGGGATCGCCGTTGCAACTCAATGAATACCCCGGCTGCTGGTCGGAAAAAATCCAGATGATGTTTTTCTTTTTCATGAATTGTCTCATAATGTTTTTGGTTTCCAGACCAATATAGCACGGCTTGTCATTTTGTAAATCCCGGTTTGCGATTCCGGCTTGAAAAAAATGGATTTCGGGGCCATATTAGGCGGTGCTTTGAAGTTTCAACCTCGATTGGTTCACCATGCGCGAATTTTCACTGTTGATCAAACCGGCTTCGTGGAGTTGCAATCTCGCCTGCCGTTACTGCTTTTATCTTAAAAAGAGCGAACTCTACCCCGGACCCCAGCCGCGGATGAGCGAGGCGGTGCTGGAGCAAATGATCGTCGATTTTTTCGCCACCCCGATGCCGACTTACACCTTTGGCTGGCAGGGCGGGGAGCCGACGCTGATGGGCCTTGATTTCTTCCGCCGCGCGGTGGAGCTCCAGACCCGGCATTGCCCGCCCGGAAGCCGGGTTGCCAATGCCTTGCAGACCAACGGCACGCTGTTGACGCCGGAATGGGCGAAGTTCCTGCGGCAACACCACTTCCTGGTCGGACTCAGCATCGACGGGCCGGAGGCGCTTCACGACCGCAACCGCCGGACGGTCGACGGGCGCGGCACCTTTCGCACCGTGGACGAAGCGATCCGGCTGCTACGCCGCTCCGGGGTGGAATTCAACGCGCTGACGCTGGTCAACGCCGCCAACGCGGCGAAGCCGCTCGACATCTACCGTCTGCTGACCGGCAAGGGGATCGATTATCACCAGTACATCGAGTGCGTCGAGCCGGGGACCGACTATTCGGTCGGAAGCCGGGCGTGGGGGGAGTTCCACAACGCGATTTTCGACTACTGGTACAAAAACGACGTCGGAAAGGTCTCGATCCGGCTTTTTGACTCGATCGTCAACCAGCTGGTGACCGGCTTCGCCGACTGCTGCATCCGGACGGAGAATTGCTGCCACTACCTGGTGGTCGAGCACAACGGCGACATTTACCCCTGCGACTTCCACGTGCTTCCCGAGCTCAAGCTCGGCAACCTAGCCGAGACTTCGTTCGCGACCTGCTTTGAATCCGAACTCTTCCGTGCTTTCGGTGAACGCAAGTCGGTGCTGACGCCGGAGTGCCGCAGTTGCCGCCACCTCGAATTCTGTCGCGGCTGCTGCCTCAAGAACCGCGACGAGAGCAACCAAAGCCGCCTCTGCGAAGGCTGGCAGCTTTTTTATGACCACACCATCCCCCGCTTCCGCCTCCTCGCCGACCGCGTCCGCCGCGGCGACTTCGCCCGCAGAAAATAGAGCCGGAATAGCCCCCCTTCTTCAACTTTTTGTCTGATTTTTTTGCGATAATCCAGCCGACGGATTTGAAAATCTTTCACTCCGATGCTATTGATAATTGCTATCGAATCGGGGTAAGGTAAGGAAAGAGAGAATGAGCGAATCATTGCTGCCGCAATCTGGCGGATATCGAAAACTGAAGTCGTTTCAGCTATCGCAATTGATTTTTGATATCACTGTCCACTTTGTCGAACTCTATCTTGATTCCAGGAGCCGGACTTGCGATCAGATGACTCAGGCCGCCCGTTCGGGGGTGCAAAATATTGCCGAGGGCTCGGTAGCGGCGGCGACCAGCAAAAAGACCGAGTTGAAATTAACCAATGTTGCGCGCGCCAGCTTGGAGGAACTTCGCCTTGATTATGAGGATTATTTGCGGCAACACGGGTTTGCCGTGTGGTCTCCCGACCACCCGCTGGCAGTTGAGTTTATCCGATTGAAAGTGGCCGACAAGCGACAATTCCGGGAGTTTATTCGAAGAGCAACGGACTTCAACGGACATCAACCGACCGCAACGGACACAAAGAAATCGTCCGTTGAAGTCCGTAGTTGTCCGTTGAAGTCCGTAGTCGTCGCCAATGCGACACTGTTACTTCTGCGCAGCGCCGATTATCTGTTGATGCGGCAAATACAGCGTCTGGCGGCGGATTTTGAGCAAAACGGTGGATTCACCGAGCGCCTATATCGCGTCCGCACCCAAGCTCGCAAAAAATAGAGCCGGAGCCGAACCCCCTCACCAACGTTTTTATCGGATTTTTTTGCGATAATCCCGCCCACGGATTTGAAAATCTTTTACTCCGATGCTATTGCTATTGCAGAAGACAATATTCATGAATAAATGGTCAAGCGTAACCTGAAGAAAGCAAATCCGCTCGAAAAGACCAGTAAAGACCAATAATTTATTACTTAAATTTATTATTATAATGCCATTGCAAAGAATGGCACGGTGGCAAAGAATGGCACGGTGGCAATCTTCTGAAGCAGATTTGTAAATCTTTAGCTCCGATGCTATTGCTATTGGTAACAACCATTTCCAAAACTAATTGACAAATGTAGTTGGAAGAAAGAAAATTTGATCCGGAAGACCAATAGGACTATAGGGAATAATTATGACAGGCAAAGATATTGAGAAAAAATTTGGAGAACATCTTGTTGAAATAGGCTATCCACAATCAGCCATATTGTCCGAATATCAAATGGATAAGGCTTCAGCTCGTAGGGTTGATTATGCCATCAGAAATCGTGCCGGGGACATTATAGCGATTTTTGAGATAAAAGGGATGAATTA
>CAZRFG010000286.1:1272-4821 GCA_964599205.1 uncultured Victivallaceae bacterium | reverse complement strand
TTTGCCGCAGTTGCTACGGCGTTGCCCCTGCGACGGGATTCATGGTCGAAGTCGGCGACTCTATCGGCATCATCGCCGCCCAGTCGATCGGCGAGCCCGGCACCCAGCTGACCATGCGTACCTTCCACATCGGGGGTACCGCGTCCAGCGCCTATCGCCAGCCGATCATCACCGCCCGCAGCAACGGCAAGGTCAAGTTCTTCAACGTCCGCACGGTCAAAAACCAGAAGGGTGAGATCGTCGTCGTCAACAAGAACGGCTACGTCATCATCTATGACGACGCCCAGGCCAAGACCGCCGAAAAAGCGGCGCGCGAACGCGCCCGTTTCGAAGCCGAAGCGATCGGCGCCGCCTTCAACAAGGACTACGACTACTGGTCGGACGCGCTCCGCGAAGCGGAACTTGAGCGCTACGATCTGGAAGCCGGGGCGGTTCTCGAGTGCCCCGACGGCGCGACGGTCGAAGTCAACCGCCAGATCGTCCACTGGGACCCCTACAACGTGCCGATCATTATCGAAGAGGAAGGCGTGGTCGAACTCCACGACCTGATCGACGGCGTGACCATTTCGCGCACCAAGCGCGGCAGCTCCGACGACAATACGGTAATGGAGCACCGCGACGACTTGCACCCGCAGATCGTGATCAAGGACGCCAACGGCGAATTCCTCGCCAACTACCCGCTGCCGGCGGGGGCGTTCCTGATGACCAAGGCGGGGGCCAAGGTCAAGCCCGGGATGGTGGTCGCCCGCGTGCCGCGTTCCAGCGCCAAGAACAAGGACATCACCGGGGGTCTCCCCCGTATCGCCGAGCTCTTTGAAGCGCGCATCCCCAAGGATGTGGCCGAAATCGCCCGCATCGACGGGATCGTTGAAGTCGACAAGATCACCCGCGGCAAACGCCAGCTGGTGATCCGCGACCCGGAATCGAACCAGGTCGAAGAGCACAACAACATCCCGGCCAACAAGCACCTGACCGTCAGCAAGGGCGACTTCGTCCGCAAGGGCCAGAAGCTGACCGAGGGTTCGGTGGTTCCCCACGCGCTGCTCGAAGTTTGCGGCGCGCAGGAGCTCCAGCGCTATTTGGTCGATGAAATCCAGTTGGTCTACCGCGCCCAGGGCGTCGAAATCAACGATAAGCACATCGAAATCATCATCCGTCAGATGATGCAGAAGGTCCGCATCACCGATGCCGGCGGCAGCGACTTCCTGCCCGGCGAGCAGCTTGACCACAGCGAATTTGAGATTCTCAACCGCAGTCTCAAAGAGCGTGGCGAGCGGCCGGCCACCGCCGAACCGATCCTGCTCGGGATCACCAAGGCGTCGCTGGAGACCGAGAGCTTCATCAGCGCGGCGTCCTTCCAGGACACCACCCGCATCCTGACCGAAGCGGCCACCCTCGGCAAGGTCGACAATCTCAACGGGTTCAAGGAAAACGTGATCACCGGCCACCTCATTCCGGCCGGTACCGGGACCGAAAAGATGCAGTCGATCCGGCTCAAGTACCTCGGCCAGGAAATCGAGCCCGAGCTGCCGGAAATCGTCGAGGAAGACCGCGCCACGCGGCTCTTCGGCGCGGTGGCCGACGATGACGATGTCTCGATCGACTGGGGCGACGACGACGACGATGCCGCCGAAGAAGGCGAAGAAGGCGACGAGTTCCCCGCAGAGGAGCTGATCGCCGAATTCGACGGCGAATCGATGTCGATCGCCGAGGAAGAACAGTAAGCGATCCATCCGGCCGGTCCCGGTGTTCCCGGGCCGGCCGCAACCAAACGCAACGACAGGAAAACAAACGACAAGGCCCGGCGGACCACCGCCGCCGGGAGGACGGGAGCGACCGAAGCGGTTCCCGCCCGAGCAGAGTCCGGCACATGCGGCTGGACGCCGGCGACGGCGTCACCCCCGATGCGGCGTTGAATGCGCCGCGACAGGACGGGTCAATCAGTGCGGGACACCCGAAGTCCGCCGTGGAAGCGGCTCCGGCAGAAACGCTCCTCACCCATTCAAACGGTTTTTGAAGCGGGTGGTTTGTCGTTTTTTTGTCGATTTTTTTGACGTTTGAATTTGCAATCTCAAGGTTCATGCAGTACATTAGTAGTCTTTGGTATAATAAGCAACATTGTAGCTATCAGATAAAAAAGCCGTAAAAAGCCAAAAAACAGGACTCGTTTTATGCCGACAATCAATCAATTGGTGCGTTTCGGACGCGACAAGAAGATCAAAAAGAGCAAATCCAAAGCTCTCAGCGCCTGCCCGCAGCGCCGCGGCGTCTGCACCCAGGTGACCACCCGCACGCCGAAAAAGCCGAACTCGGCGTTGCGCAAAATCGCCCGCGTTCGTCTCAGCAACGGTTTTGAAGTCACCGCCTACATCGGCGGCGAAGGCCACAATCTCCAGGAACACTCGGTGGTGCTGGTCAAGGGCGGCCGCGTCCGCGACTTGCCGGGGGTTCGTTACCACATCGTCCGCGGCGCGCTCGACAGCCTCGGCGTCGACAAGCGTCGTCAGGGCCGTTCGAAGTACGGCGCCAAGACCCCGAAAGCGGGCCAGGAAGCCGCCGCCGGCAAGAAGAAAAAGTAATTGACCTCAATTATCAATAAGGACTGTTTTCATGAGAAGACGCAGAGCTGAAAAACGGGAACTGATTCCCGATGTGAAGTACGACAGCATGTTGGTCGCCCGTTTGATCAACACCATCATGATGCAAGGCAAAAAAGCCACCGCCCAGAAGATCGTTTACGGCGCGCTCGACATCATCAAGGCCAAAAAGCCCGATGTCCAGGCGATCGAAGTCTTCAACCAGGCGCTGGAAAACGTCAAGCCCAAGCTTGAAGTCAAGAGCCGCCGCGTCGGCGGCGCGACCTATCAGGTTCCGGTCGAAGTCGAACCGGCCCGCCAGGTGGCGCTCGCGATGCGCTGGATCTCCAGCTATTCCCGCGGCCGCAAAGGCAAACCGATGATGGAAGCCCTCGCCGGTGAACTGCTCGATGCTTACGACAACACCGGTTCTTCGATCAAGAAGAAAGAAGACACCTTCAAAATGGCGCAGGCGAATAAGGCGTTCGCCCACTATCGCTGGTAATCCGGCGAAAGGCAGACGAATATCATGGCATCTGAACAAGACAAAGTATTCCACGAATCCCCCTCCCGCGGCACCGGCCTGCGCAATGTCCGCAACATCGGGATCATGGCCCACATCGACGCCGGCAAAACCACGCTGTCGGAACGGATTCTCTTTTATTCCGGCGTCAACTACAAGATCGGTGAAGTCCACGAAGGCACCGCCACCATGGACTGGATGGAGCAGGAACGCGAACGCGGCATCACGATTACCTCCGCGGCGACCACCTGTTTCTGGAACAATCACCGCATCAACTTGATCGACACCCCCGGACACGTCGACTTCACCGCCGAAGTCGAGCGCTCGCTCCGCGTCCTCGACGGCGCGGTCGCGGTGTTCTGCTCGGTCGGCAAAGTTCAGCCCCAGACCGAAACCGTCTGGCGCCAGGCCCAGAAGTATCACGTCCCGGTGATTGCCATGGTCAACAAG
>CAZRFG010000286.1:0-1262 GCA_964599205.1 uncultured Victivallaceae bacterium | reverse complement strand
ACCGCACCGGCGCCGATTACTGGGGCGTGGTCGAGCAGATCAAATTCAAGCTCGGCGCGACCCCGGTGCCGCTGATGATCCCGATCGGCAAGGAAGCCGAGTTCGTCGGCGTGATCGACGTGGTCGAGAACAAAGCGGTCTACTTCGACCTCGATGAAAACGGCATGCAGCGCCGTATCGTCGACGTGCCGGCGGAACTCCAGCAGCAGCGCGATGACGCCTACCGTCACGCCATCGAGTGTCTCGCCGAAGTCGACGACGAAGTGATGGAAATCTTCCTCGCCGACGAAATTCCGGGTCACGACGTGGTCAAAGCGGCCCTCCGCCGCGCCACCCTGGCGGCCAAGATCGTCCCGGTCGCCTGCGGCACCGCCTTCAAGAAGAAGGGCGTCCAGTGCCTGCTCGACATGGTGGTGGATTATCTCCCCTGCCCGGTCGACGTGTGGGACATCAACGGCACCGACCCCTATTCCGGCGAGCCCAAGACCCGCCACGTCGGCGACCTCCAGCCCTTTGCGGCGCTGGTCTTCAAGATCATGACCGACCCCTTCGTCGGCAAACTCTACTATTTCCGCGTCTACAGCGGCGTCGCCTCGCAGGGGATGAGCGTCTACAATCCGCGTACCGGCAAGCGCGAACGCCTCGGCCGGCTGCTCCAGATGCACGCCAATGAGCGCAAGGAAATTCCGGACGTCTACAGCGGCGACATCGCCGCCGCGGTCGGTCTCAAGAACGCCACCACCGGCGACACCATCTGTCTCGAAGACGATCCGATCGTGCTCGAGTCGATGCACTTCCCGGAACCGGTGATTTCGATCGCCGTCGAGCCGAAATCGTCGAGCGATCGCGACAAGCTCTTCAAGGGCCTCGGCGCGCTGGCGGACGAAGACCCGACTTTCCAGATCAGCAGCAACGAAGAAACCGGCCAGACCATCATCTCCGGGATGGGCGAACTTCACCTCGAAATCATTCTCGACCGGCTTGTCCGCGAATTCAAGGTCGAAGCCAACACCGGCGCACCCCAGGTGGCCTACCGTGAAGCGCTCTGCGGCGCCGCGGTGTCAAACCTGAAGTTCGTCCGCCAGTCCGGTGGCCGCGGCCAGTACGGTCACTGTATCATCAACCTGATGCCGCTCGAACGCGGCGCCGGCGTGGTGATCGAGAACAAGGTGGTCGGCGGGAACATTCCCAAGGAATACATCAAGCCGATCGAAAACGGGATCCGCGAAGCGGCCGCTTCCGGGATTCTTGCCGGGTATCCG
>CAZRFG010000285.1:0-4828 GCA_964599205.1 uncultured Victivallaceae bacterium | reverse complement strand
AAACTCCACACCGTAGTCCTCGGCAGCGGCGCTGCCGGCCTCGCCGCCGCCCTCCGGCTCCGCGCCGAAGGCGTCACCGACCTCGCGATCGTCACCGAAGGCCTCCAGATGGGCACCTCCATCAACACCGGCAGCGACAAACAAACCTATTACAAACTCGGCATCTGCGGCAAAGACCTCGATTCCCCGGTCAGCCTCGCCGAGTCGCTCCGCGGCAGCTCCGCCCACGGCGACATCGCGCTGGTCGAAGCCGTCAACTCGGTCCGCGCCTTCGCCAATCTGGTCAACATCGGCGTGCCCTTCCCGCGCGACTCCTACGGCCAGTTCGCCGGGTACAAAACCGACCACGACCCGCTCCGCCGCGCCACCAGCTGCGGCCCCTACACCTCGCGCGAAATGTGCCGCGCCCTGATCCGCGAAGTCGAAGTCCGCCAAATCCCGGTCTTTGAACGCCGGGTGGCGGTCAAGCTCATCACCGTCGACGGCCGCGCCGCCGGCGTCCTCGCCTGCCATATCGACGCCGATGCCAAGGAGATGTTCGAATTCTTTCAGGCCGACAACGTGGTCTTCGCCGTCGGCGGCCCCGGCGGGCTCTACGACTGCAGCGTCTACCCCGCCGTCCATACCGGCGCGATCGGCCTCGGCCTCGAAGCCGGGGCGGAAGCGTGCTCGCTCCCCGAGTCGCAGTACGGTCTCGCCTCGATCAAGTTCCGCTGGAACGTCTCCGGCACCTACATGCAGGTGCTGCCGCGCTTCATCTCCACCGCCGCCGACGGCAGCGATCCCGTCGAATTCATGCGGCCCTACTTCCAGTCGGCCGGGGAAATGAATTCGATGATCTTCCTCAAAGGCTACCAGTGGCCCTTTGACACCCGCAAGATTCCTTCGGGTTCGTCGATCGTCGACATCCTGGTCTACGAGGAAACCGCGGTCCGCGGCCGCCGGGTCTGGCTCGACTTCCGCGGCAACAGCGAAGAGTTTTCATTCGACGCCCTGACCGACGAGGCGCGCACCTATCTTGAAAAGTCCGGCGCCTGCTTCGGCACGCCCTACGAGCGGCTGTTCAAGATGAATCCCGGCGCGATCGAACTCTACCGCGACCACAGCATCGACATCGAAACCGAAATGCTCGAAATCGCAGTCTGCAGCCAGCACAACAACGGCGGCCTCGCCGGCAACATCTGGTACGAATCGACCAACATTCCCCACCTTTTCCCGATCGGCGAAGTCAACGGCTCGCACGGCGTCACCCGCCCCGGCGGTTCGGCGCTCAACGCCGGCCAGGTCGCGGCCTTCCGCGCCGCCGAGTACATCGCGCGGGTTTACGCCGCGCCGACCCTCGATGAATCCGCCGCGCTCGCCGCCGCCGAAAAGGACGCCGCTGCGTTCGCCGCCCAGGCCGACCGTCCCGCCGACCGCTGCTGGCGCGAAGAGCGCAAGGAATTCCAGAGCCGGATGAGCACCAGCGGCGCCCATATCCGCGACGCCTCGGAAATCGGCGGCGCGGTCAAGGCCGCCTGGGCCCAGTACCGCAAACTCGCCGCCGCCGGGGCCAAACAGAAAACGGTCCGCGAAACCGTCGAGTCGCTCCGCAACCTCCAGCTCTGCTACGCCCACGCGGTCTACCTCGAAGCGATCCAGTTCCAGCTCGCTTCCGGCGTCGGTTCGCGCGGTTCGGCGATGGTGGTCGATCCCGCCGGCACCCCGATCCACCCCGCGCTGGGGCCGGAGTGGCGCTTCCAGCCGGAAAATCCGGAGTTCCGCGCCAAACAGCTGATCACGGTCGCCGAAAAAGGTTCGCACTGGATCGACTGCCGCCCGATTCCGAGCAGTGACGACTGGTTCGAAAACGTCTGGGCCGACTTCCGCAATCAGAAGATTTATCTTCAGAAGTAAGCATAAATCCGGCACCCGGCATCAACCGCCGGGTGTTTTTTTGCCTTTTATCAACCGCCGGTGATTGATATCCGGCTCTTCCGGTGCTACTTTACCTCCGCCATTCAACGGAAAGCAAAGGGGAACAAGAGATGACACTTCGGGTAATTTCGTTTGCTGCGCTGGCACTGCTGGCGGTTCAAGTCGGACTCAATGCGGCCGAACCGGAAAAGAAGGCGGTGCGTTACGAAGACTTCGGGGCCAAAGGCGACGGCAAGACCGACGACCTCGCCGCGATCGTCGCCGCGCACGAGTTCGCCAATGAACACAAACTCCCGGTGCGGGCCAACGACCAGGCCGAATACTACATCGGCGGGGCCAACAAAACCGCGGTCGTCAAAACCGACACCGACTTCGGCAAAGCCCGCTTCGTCATCGACGACACCGCGGTGGAAAACCGGGTCGCCGCGGTGTTCTCCGTGGTTTCCGATCTCAAAAGCTTCAAGCCGGAGGGAATTACCCGGCTCAAGCAGAATCAGGCCAAAGTCGAAGGCAAGTTCCCCGGCCCCTGCCTGATCACCGTCAAGGACGCCAATGTCAAGCGCTACATCCGCTACGGCATCAACGCCAACCCCGGCTCGCCCCAGACCGACATCTTCGTCGTCGACAAGGACGGCAATGTCGATATGAAGGCCCCGATCATCTGGGATTTTGACCAGATTACCGAAATCAACGCGCTGCCGATGGACGAGCAGCAGCTCTCCGTCACCGGCGGCCGCTTCACCACCATCGCCAATCGCGAACAAGGCCCCCACAAATACTATGCGCGCGGCCTCACCATCCGGCGTTCCAACGTGGTCGTCGACGGCCTCGAACACCGGGTGATCGAGACCGAGGGCCAGAGCTTCCCCTACACCGGCTTCGTCAACGTCAGCGACTGCGCCAATGTGACGGTCAAAAACACCGTCCTCACCGGCCGCAAACTCTACTACACGGTCAAGCCCGACAGCAAATCGACCACCACCGGCACTTATGACATCTCGGTCACCCGGGCGCTCAACATCTCGTTCATCAACTGCTCGCAGACCAACGACATCCTCGACCCGGTCTACTGGGGCATCATGGGCTCCAACTATTGCAAAAACCTTCTTTACGACGGCTGCAAGCTCTCGCGTTTCGACGCCCACATGGGCGTGGCCAACGCCACCATCCGCAATTCGACGCTGGGGTATCTCGGCATCAACGCGATCGGCTTCGGCACACTGACGGTCGAAAACTCCACTTGCATGGCCCGGACGATGGTCAATCTCCGTAGCGACTACGGCAGCACCTGGCAGGGCAAGTTCATCATCCGCAACAGCGTTTTCATCCCCGCCGGCGGCGCCAAAGTCACCGCGAGCGTGATCGGCGGCCAGAACGCCGGCAACCACAACTTCGGCTACATTTGCTACATGCCCGAAGTGATCGAGATCGACGGCCTGCTGATCAAGGACGGCAACCATCCCGATCCGTACGACGGTCCGGCGATCCTCGGCAACTTCAATCCGACCTACAAAGACGCTTCCTACAAAGAAGAGTTCCCCTATGTCAAAACCCGTGAAATCATTCTCCGCAACGTCAAAACCGAGAGCGGCAAAGAGCTGCGCCTGAGTGAAAACCCGGTGATGTTCCGCGACGTCAAAGTGGTCAAGGAATAACCGCGAAAAAAAGGATGGCGACGATGAAACTGCGAATGCTTGGACTGCTGGTTCCGGCGCTGCTCCTGCTCGGAGCGGCGGATCCGTCCGCGAAAGTGGTGCGTTACGAAGACTTCGGGGCCAAAGGCGACGGCAAGACCGACGACCTCGCCGCGATCGTCGCCGCGCACGAGTTCGCCAATGAACACAAACTCCCGGTGCGGGCCAACGACCAGGCCGAATACTACATCGGCGGGGCCAACAAAACCGCGGTCGTCAAAACCGACACCGACTTCGGCAAAGCCCGTTTCATCATCGACGACACCGCGGTCGAGAACCGCGGGGCCAATGTCTTCCAGGTGGTCTCCGACCTCAAGAGTTTCAAGCCGGACAAGATCACCAGCCTCAAAAAGGATCAAACCAAAGTGGAAGGCAAATTCCCCGGCCCCTGCCTGATTTCGGTCAAGGACGCCAACGTCAAGCGTTACATCCGCTATGGCGTCAACGCCAATCCCGGCACCGCCCAGACCGACGTCTTCATCGTCGACCGGGACGGCAATGTCGATATGAAGGCTCCGATCATCTGGGATTTCGACAAAATCACCGAAATCTCCGCGCTGCCGATGGACGAGAAGACGCTCACCGTTTCCGGCGGCCGCTTCACCACCATCGCCAACCGCGAGGAGGGGCCCCACAAATACTACGCCCGCGGCATCGCCGTCCGGCGGTCCAATGTGGTGGTCGAGGGCCTTGAACACCGGGTGGTCGAGACCGAGGGCAAGAGCTTTCCCTACGGCGGCTTCGTCAACATCGCCGACTGCGCCAATGTGACGGTCAAAAATTCGATCTTCACCGGACACAAGATCTATTACACGGTCAAGCCGAACAGCAAGTCGACCTCGACCGGCACGTATGACCTCACCGCCAACCGGGCGCTCAACATTTCGTTCATCAACTGCACCCAGTTCAACGACATCCTCGACCGCACCTGCTGGGGGACGATGGCTTCGAACTTCTGCAAGAACATCCTCTACGACGGCTGCAAGCTCTCGCGCTTCGACGCCCACATGGGGGTGGCCAACGCCACCATCCGCAACTCGACCCTCGGCCACCAGGGGATCAACGCGATCGGCTTCGGCACGCTGCTGGTCGAGAACAGTACCGGCAACGGGCGGAGTCTGGTCAACCTGCGCAACGACTACGGCAGCACCTGGAACGGCAAGTTCATCATCCGCAACTGCGTTTTCGTTCCCTCCGGCGGGAGCGAAGTTTCGGGG
>CAZRFG010000284.1:0-4864 GCA_964599205.1 uncultured Victivallaceae bacterium | reverse complement strand
GCAAAAAAGAAAAAGCGCAGTACATAAAAGTTTTGGTAAAAGATGAGGGGGCTCGGGGGAGAAGAAAGAAACTTTTTCTAAAAAGTTTTGTCTTCTCCCCCGTTTTTTTGCGGGTCATTGGCGGATGGCGATTTGCATGCGGTAGTGGCGGCCGAGGAAGGTGGCGAGGGCGGTTTCGGCGGCTTGGCGGGGGTCGAAGTAGCGGGTGAAGAAGATGTCGAGGGAGACCGCTCTGGCTTCGGGGTCGATGAGGCCGTTGATGAAGCCTTCATCGAGGTCGATGCGGAAGCTGATGTTGCCGCCTTCGAGTTTGGCGTTGCGGCAGCTGCCGGTGATTTGGGTTTCGAGCATTTCGGCGAAGCGGCGGCCGAATTCGCAACCGGCGCAGTCGGTGAAACCGGTTTCGGCGCCGCAGTCGTAGAGGTCGATGGCGCAGGAGATGGCGCGGGCGTTGGTCTGTTCGAAGCGGTCGCGCCAGGAGAGGGAGTAGCGGGCGGCGGGATCTTCGCAGACGGGGACGAAGCGTTCGATCCCGAGGTTGTTGACGATGCCGCGGTTCATCACGCTGGAGACGATGGCGTTGGCGGATTCGAGGCCGTCGCGGATGGCTTTGACGGCGGCGTCGAAGTCGATGGTTTCGCCGCAGGTGAAGATATCGACCGCGGCGTAGTCGTGTTCCGGCCAGGCGTGGACGGCGAAATGGGACTCGGAGATGATCACCACCCCGCTGGTGCCCTGGGGGACGAAAGCGTGGAAGTGGGAGCTGATCACCGTCGCCCCCGACTTGCGGGCGGCGGTGACAAAGACCTCTTCGAGTTTGCCGGTGTCGGCGAGGATATGCGGATTGCAATCGTAATACTCGACCGTCACCTGATGGCCGAGGGCCATGCCGGTATTCAGTGCGGGCACGCTTCTACAGATGCCCTCCGCGGCGCTGCTCATTTTTCTTTCTCCAATTCAAAGACGCACTGGCTCTGGAGGTAGGATTCGAAATCGGCGCTCTGGATGCGGCTCTTGGTCTGGCGCCAGATCATTTCCCACTGGGTGCGGTTTTTGGCGAATTCGGCGCTGTCGGCGGGGATGCGTTTGACCATGCCGACGATCAGGGCGCCGTCGGGGGTGGTGACGACTTTGGAGATCTCGCCGGCCTTGAGCGAAGTGGCCGACATCATCACCAGCATGCCGGTCGGGGTCATCGGGGGATTGACCATGCTGAAGGTCAGCGTCTGGTCCCAGGGTTTGCCGGCGGTGGCGACTTTGAGGGTCTTTTCGGCGGCGGCGGCGCCTTCGCGGGCGAGGATCACCGCTTTGTCGCGGATGAAATCGTCCTGGACTTTGCGCGAGACTTCGTTGAATTCGGCCGGACGCTCGACTTCACGCGAGGTCAGCAAACCGACGTAGACGGCGCTTTTGCCGGTCACCGCGTTGGTCACCGGGACGCTCTCAAAGACCATCGAGAACTGCTTGACCAGTTCGGGTTCGGCGAGGTTGCCGATGACTTCGGCGTCGGCCGCGAATTTAACCGTGTCAAAAGTACGGATATTCTTGCCGGCGAGTTCCTTGAACGCCGCTTTCTTGTCGGCGGCCTCGCCCACCTTGTCGTAGGCGGCGCGGGCGAAATCCTGGGCTTTGGCAAAGGCGGCCTTGCGGATGCGGTCGGCGACCAGGTGTTTGCGGGCATCGGCTTTGACGCTGTCGAAGGCGGGAACCTTGCCGTCTTTGGCGAACGAAGCCTTGTTGGCTTCGAAGTAGGCTTTGACGTCGGCGTCGGCGACATTGGCGGCGGCCTTGAGGAGTTCCGGATCGGTCAGCGAAAATTCGGCGACGGTCGCGGTGAACTGGGCGGGAATCAGATAGCGGTTGCGGTTTTCCTTGAAGAAGGTCATCAGCTCGTTCGGATCGACCTTGACGTTCTTGCTGAATTCTTCGCGCCGGAATTCGGCGACTTTGACTTCATACTTTTCGTTGGCGCTGCGGAAGAAGTTCTCGGCTTCGCCGGGGGTGACCACCACCGACTCCATCAGCTCTTCGGAGAGCTTGCGGATCATCGCCATGTTGCGGAAGCAGTCGGCGACCATGTCGCCGTCGACGCCCTGTTTGCGCAGGCCTTCGAGCACCTGCTGATAGACCGGGTAGCTGAATTTGCCGTCGGCGCCGCGGAAAGCGGCCATCTGCTGGAGCGATTCGGCGATCTCGGCGTCGGAGACCGAAACCCCGCGCTGTTTGGCGGCGTGGACCATCGCCAGCGCGCCGAAAGCCTGCTGCGGTTCGATTTTGGGATCCATATTCATCGCCAGCCGGTAATAGATGGCGATCGAGCGCTGCATATTATTGAGTTCGTTGTAGGTGACTTCCTTGCCGAAAATGGTGCCGACCCGCATATTGCCGGGCTCGTTGCAGCCGCCGACGCCGAACTGGCCGGGGGTCAAAAAGCCGAGAAAGGAGACGATGATGATGATCGTGAAAATGCCGAAGAGCCAGCGGCTGTGGCGCATGAACACGGTGTTGATGGTTCTGATGATCATGTTGTTTTCCTTACCTTGTACTTGGTGTTATTTTTGCAGTTTGTTGACTTTGACGTTAATTTTTTCGGGTCGGACCGATTTGATTTTGAGTTCGGAATCCGGGATGCCGGTGACCAGGCAGCCGGGGTTGATGCTGTAAGTCCCCGGCGTCCGCAGTTCGGAGAGGTCGAGGAAGGCGCGCAGGTTGTTTTCGCGGAGCCCGGCGAGCTGGCTCTCGGGGCCGCTGACCACCACGTCGAGTTTGGGCAGGTCCTGAAGTTCGTAGCTGAAGAGGCCGCGCGACTCGGGCGAGCTGATGATCTGGAGCGGCAGCGCGGCGAAACTGCGGCTGCCGTACTTGCGGCCGACCTCGATCCGCACTGAAATGCGCGCCGGGGTCACCGTCAGATGTTCCGGCCGCAGCAGAATGGCGGTGAAGTCAAAGCTGTCGGTGACCGAGCGGTCGAGCGGGATCGGCTGGGTGCCGACCAGCCGCAGCTCGGCGACCTGGGATTCGGGCCCGGTGACCTGGACTTCGTCGGGAACGCAGCTGATCCGTTCGATCTGATAATCCTTGGACAATTTCTCAAGCGAGTCAAAGCGCACCTCGATCGGCAGCCGGCGGCTGACCAGGGGTTCGACGTTCAAGGTGATTTCGCGCGGCTCGATCTGGCTCACCGAAATCCCCGGCGGGACTTTGAAGTCCGAGGGGTGGAGCTTGAGGGTGTAGGGTTTGCCGCGGACCACCGCGCCGTCGGGCACTTTGGCGGCGGCCTGGACGTCGCGGACCGAAATCTGGCTCAGGCGGCGGGAGCTGCCGGTCAGCACCACCGACACACTGTCGACTTCGCGGCCGACCTGGACCATGCCGGGCGGCAGCACGATGTCGAGCGGCACCGAGCTCAAGCGCAGCGGCTCGGACTGAATATACTGGAATTCGACCGTGCAGTAGAGCAACACGGCCAAAAAGAGGGCCAGCAACTTGCGCCAGAAGTCGTACATCAGCACGGTTTTGGCTTTTTCGAACCAGGGATGGAGCACTTTCATTTGCGATCCTCCGTCGATTCGTCGGTGCGGCTCATCATTTCGGAAACGGTTTTGCCGCCGAGCATGTCATTGGCGGTGCTTTCGTCGAGAAAGTCGGAGATGCCGGGGGAAACGTCGTCCTGCTCGGTGATGATCAGTTGTTCGAGGTAGTCCTCCAACCCTTCGGGGGCGAGGTTGCGGCGAAGCGCGCCGCGGCAGCAGACGCTGATCGAGCCGGTCTCCTCGGAGACGACGATGGCGATGCCGTCGGTTTCCTCGCTGATGCCGAGGGCGGCGCGGTGGCGGGTGCCGAGGCGGCGGGAGACGTCTTCGCCGCTGCGGGTCAAGGGCAGAATCACCCGGGCGGCGACGATCCGGTTGTCGCGGATGATGACCGCGCCGTCGTGGAGCGGGGAGTTGGGGAAGAAGATGGTTTCGAGGATGATCGCGCTGACTTTGATATCGATTTTGACCGAATCTTCTTCGAGGGCGCGCATACCGATGCGGCGTTCGACCACGATCAACGCGCCGCATTTGCGCCGGGCCATGTCGACCACGGCGGTGACGATTTCGCCGATCACTTCGCGCTGGCGTTTGCCGCGGAGCACGGTGTAGGTGCCGAGCTGGGCGAAGGCGCGCCGGAGTTCGGGCTGAAAGATGACGATGATGGCGGTGGCGAGGATGCTCCAGAAGCTGCCGACCAGCCAGCCGATCACTTCGAGGTGGAGCGAGGAGGCGGCGATCATCAAGGCGAGGAGGGCGGTGATCAGTCCGGAGAGGACGTAAGCGCCGCGGGTGCCGCGCATGAAGTAGAGGACTTTGTAAATCAGGAAAGCAAGGATCGTCACCTCCATCGCGGGACGGAGGTACTGCATGACGGTGGTCAGCGTTTCCTGATATTCCGGTTGCATCATCGGTTTTTCTGCCTCAAAATATTGTACGTCAAGCCCCAGGCACCCCGGTCAAGGTGGTACCCGCAAGCGGCGGCTCCCCAGGCACCCCGGTCAAGGGCAGTGCCCTTGCGCGGAGTCAAGAGGGCGCGGAGCCCTCTTGTGGAGCGTGAGGTGAAACCTCACCGTTCCCGCTCCGGGCGAAGCCCCAGCTCAGAGAGGCGGAACGAGTTCCGCCGCTGAGCCCGGTCCGAGCGGAGGACGCTTGCGGCCGGAGCGACCGGCCGCGCCAGCGCCCAACCAGAACTCAATACTCTACACACTCGATCCTATCGGACCTATCGGACCTGTCCGACTGCGATCACTTATACGGTTGCCGGGGTCGTCCGGCGGCTTTCGCCGCGCGGATGGCGTCGCTCCGCAGGCGCATTCGCGCCCACGTCG
>CAZRFG010000283.1:0-4864 GCA_964599205.1 uncultured Victivallaceae bacterium | reverse complement strand
CGCAATTCGCGTTGCTCTTGCGCCGCTTGTTTCGCTCCCGCAGTATGGCGTCGGCTCCGCCGACCTCGAGGGAGCGCTATCGCTTAGCTTCGCTCGCTTTTTAGCGAGCGACCAGCGTTTCGCCGCTGGACCACGCCCCCGTACGACGGGGGGCGGGGTTCCGCCTGACGGCGGTTTTTTGGCGCTTCGCGCTTTTTTTTGATTTTTTCTTTTTTTTAAGGGTATGGATATGAAATTGTTAGTCATCAACGCACGCATTGCCGACGGGACCGGGGCACCGCTCTACTCCGGCCAGCTCGCCGCCGAAAACGGCCGCATCGTCGCCGTCGCCCCCCAAATCCCCGACTTCAACGCCGACCACACCCTCGACGCCAACGGCCGCATCCTCGCCCCCGGCCTGATCGACGTTCACGGCCACTCCGAACTCTCCCTCTCCGCCAACCCCGCCGGCTTCGGCAAAACCACCCAGGGCTTCACCACCGAAATAGCCGGCAACTGCGGCCTCGCCCCCTTCCCCCTCACCGACCGCAACCGCTCCCATATGCAACACCTCCACCGCCAGTACGGCGTCACCCTCGACTGGTCCAGCTGCCGCGAATTCCGCCAGTCCCTCGCCCGCCGCCACCCCCAGATCGACCTCATCCCCCTCGCCGGCCACAACACCCTCCGCTCCGCCGTGGTCGGCTACGAAAAAAAGCAACTCACGCCCCGCGAACTCGCCGCCATGATCGACCACCTCCACCAATGCTTTGACGACGGCGCCATCGGCCTCTCCAGCGGCCTCATCTATACCCCCGGCTGCTTCGCCGACCGCGCCGAACTCGCCGCCCTGATCCGCGAAGTCGCCAAAGCCGACAAAATCTACACCATCCACCTCCGGAGCGAAGGCAATCGCCTCCTCGAATCCCTCGCCGAAACCATCGACCTGGCCCGCGAAACCGGACTCAAACGACTCCAGATCAGCCACTTCAAAACGTCCGGCAAAACCAATTGGCCGAAAATGGACGCGGCGATCGCCCTCCTCGAAGAAGCCCGCCGCGACGGCATCGAACTCGGCGTCGACCGCTACCCCTATATCGAGTCGATGACCCAGCTCAGCGTCGTCGCTCCCCCGGAATGGTCCGAACTCGACGATTGCACCCTCGAAAAACTTCTTCAGGACGACGCCGAATTCGAACAGCTGATCCGGAACCTCGACCGCGACTGGACCACCGTCCGGCTGGCCAACAGCAACGCCGCCGAATTCACCCGCTTTCGCGGCCGCAAACTCCTCGACATCGCCGCCGAATTGAACGAAACCCCGGCCCGGCTCACCGCCCGCATCCTGCGCGCCGACTGCGCCGGAGCCAACGGCGCTTTTGCCGGGATGTGCGAAGAAAATCTCGCCAAAGTGCTGGCGCTCGACTATTGCATGTGCGGCAGCGACGAAAGCGCCCGGCCGGAAGACTTTTCGCTCGGAGCCAGCCACCCCCGCGGCTTCGGCTCGTCCGCCGAATTCTTTCAGCGGCTGCTGCCCAAGCTCGGCCCCGCCGGGGTCATCCACCGCATGACCGGACTCGCGGCGAAACACTTCCGCCTCACCGACCGCGGCGAGCTCAAAGCCGGACTGCGCGCCGACCTGGTGCTGATCGATCCGGATAAATTCAAGGCCCGGGCGACCTTTGAAGAGCCGCACCGGGCCTGTACCGGAATTGAGATGGTGAGAGGCTGACGCCCGTCCCCGCTCAGAGTCGCCGGAAGTCGACGTCGAGTTTCGCGATCGCCGGATTGGAGCGGAACGTCACTTCGACGTCGGCCGGTGCGCGAACCGCGATCCGGAGCACGTTGTCGTACAGTTCCCAGCGGACTTCTATCGGCCCCTTGACGGTCTGGCGGACGCCGTTGGCGTAGCTGAGATCGCCGGGCACCGGACTTACCTCGAACGCCGCCGCGCCCGGCTCGATCATCCGCAAGCCGAGCACGATCCGCGGCAAAAAGTAGAGCGGCGCCGCCGACCAGCCGTGGCAGTGACTGCGGGTCGGGAAAGCGTCGTCGGCCATGTTGAGCGCCCCCGGAAAGGTTTCCCAGACGGTGGTCGAGCCCAGTTTCAGCATCGGGAGATAATCGCGGTAGACGGTTTTGATGATCTCCCTTTCACAGCCGAGCTTCTCCAGCGCCATGTAGTAATAGAGCGCGGCAAAGGGCGACGAGACGCCGATCAGGTCCGCCGGGGGATTTTTCACCACATCGGCGATCCGCGCTTCCTCGCCGTCGACTTCGAGGCTGAAGAGCACTGCCAGCATCGCGGTATGGACCGCCGCGTCGGCGGAAGGTTTGCCGTTCTCGATCGAGTCCGGCCAGACCCCGCGTTTGCGGTCGTAGACTTTCGCCAGTGCATCCTTGAGCGCGAGCCGGGCGGCGGCGTAGCGGCCGGTTTCGGCGGTCTTGCCGATCACTTCGGCGCAGGCCAGCGCGGCGTCGATCGCCCCGGCGAGGAACATCGAGTTGTAGACCATGATCTCGTGTTCGCAATTGGTCGGGCTCCAGTCAAAGAGATTCCACTCGCCGATCCGGAACAGGCCGGTCGCCTCGTCGAGGTAACTCAAAGCCCCGTCAAGGTTGCGCCGGACCATCGGCCAGACTTCGGCGGTGAACTTGGCGTCGCCGGTCTCAAAATAGTAATCCCAGACCGAAATTCCCCACATGAAGCTCCACGCGGGCAACAGGCAGTCCCAGCCCGACGGCACCTGGCAGCCGGTGATCGGGTAGCGGTCGAGCGACTCCCCGGCGATCCGGATGCAGCGCCGGGCGAGGTCGTACGCGCCGAAAAGGCCGAAGCCGAACAGCGCTTCATTGCGGGCGTCGCCGACCCAGAGGGTCTGTTCGTAGAGCGGGCAATCGGTGTAAGTATCTTCCATGCAGAGCTTGAGCGTCCGCTCGGAGATTTCAAAAATCTTGTTGAGCCGGGCGTCCGACGAGTCGAAACTGCCGGTCGGAATGGCGGGATAGGTCGATTCGACCAGCCGGAGGCTGTGGAATTCGACCGGCTTGGCGAGCTTGCGGAGCGTGACAAAGAAATACCGCCCGGCGCGGCGTTCGAGCGACAGATAGCAATTGACTCCCCCGCCGCAGATGTAGCGCATTCCGTTGCGGTAATCCGTCCCGGTGAACTGGACCGTGCCGGTCGGCGTGATGTACTCGACCGCGGCGATGTCGACCACCGTCCCGGCGGGCGCGGAAAGCACGAATTCGAGGTAGCCGCAGCTCTCTTCGCCGAGGTCGTAGAGGAGCTCGATATCTTTCCCCGGAACCGGCTCGATCCGGGTGACTCCGGAGCCGGTGATCAGCGCTTCGGGCGCGGTGACGGCGTCCGCCGGCAGCGCTTCGGGGCGGCGGGCGAGGAAACTCCAGGAGCTCGCGTCGAGCCGGAGTTCTTTGGCGGTAAGCACATGCCACTTGCCGTCGCAGAGCTTGCGCAATTTTTCGCCGTCAGCGGCGGCGAGCATCAGTGCGGTGCGTTCCTCGTAGCGGTCGCGGCGCTGGTGGCCGGGGCGGTTGGCCCACGGGAAAGGAATGTCGGGGTAGAGTGTCGCTTCGTCCTCCCACAGCGCCAGCGCCGGGAATTCGGAGTTGTCGATCGGGTTGCCGAAGCGGAGGCCGGGGAGGTCGGGGTAGCTTACCGAATACTCTTTGGGGTGCCAGAGGGTATTGGCGATGCGGCCGGCGAGGAGGTTTTTGCCGGCGCGAAGTTTCAATACCTTGCCCTCGACCAGGTCGCCGTTGAGCGCGAGTTTGAGCTGGGAAGAGGCGAATTCGAGTTCGCGCGCGCTGTCGCTCTCGATGGTCTGGGCGAAAAGGAAGGGAAGGTGGTCGCAGCAATTTTCCGAATTGGTGCCGGGAAAATAGAGCTGGCGCGAGGAAAAGGTGAAGACCTTGCGCTCGGTCGGGACCGCCGAGGCGGCGACGAAGCGCCGGAACTGGAGCGGTTTCCGGGTGAGGAACGCGCAGTCGCGCTCGGTGAAATTGCGGTGCCGGGCTTCACGGACGATGGCGGGGTGCCAGGACCGTTTGCGGTAGCGGCCGTCGATCACTTCAAAGGGCGGGCGCTGGACGGAATTTTTGGCGGTATTGGGCAGCAGCTCGGGCAGGTCGGAGGCGTAAAAGGTTTCATCGCTGACGATGGTCTGGCCGCTCCCGAGCCGGAGTTCGACGATGAGGCCGGCGGCGAGGGCAAGCTGGTGAAAGGTGCCGCAGCCGAAGTAACGGACGATGATTTCGAGTTCGTTTTTGCCGGGTTTGAGGTAGCGGTCGAGTTTGATCCGGTCGACGCGGCAGTGTTCGGGGTAGGCGCGGGCGGGGCCGTCGGCGACCCAGACGCCGTTGACCGAGAGGCGGTAGAAGCTGTCGGCGACGAGGTCGATTTCGCCGGTGGCGTGGTCATCGAGTTCGAATTCGCGCCGGAAGACGGCGCCGGTGTTGTAGTCGTTGACGCTGGTCGCGTCCTTCCAGATCCATTTCGCCGATTTGAACATGGGTCGCTCCTTGTGTGGTTGCAACTATTTTGGTCAAGGGCAGCGCCCTTGCGCAGGCCGCACTGCGGCTTTGACTCTCACCGCTCCGTTGTCGCGGGTGGCCGGAAACGACGCCCAACGTACTTCGGTCAAGGGCAGTGCCCTTGCGCAGGCCGCACTGCGGCTTTGACTCTCACCGCTCCGTTGTCGCGGGTGGCCGGAAACGACGCCCAACGTACTTCGGTCAAGGGCAGTGCCCTTGCGCAGAGTCAAGAGGGCGCGGAGCCCTCTTGCGGTGTGCGAGGCAGCGCCTCGCCGTTCCCGCTCCGGGCGAAGCCCGCGCGGTGGTCGCATGAAAAGACCGATGATTTGAG
>CAZRFG010000282.1:0-4884 GCA_964599205.1 uncultured Victivallaceae bacterium | reverse complement strand
CGCTTGTGACCCAATTGAAAAAACTGCTGGCCCGGCTTGCCGCCGAGCCGGCCGGATATGAGCTCGGGCATGCGCCGGAATTTTTCTGCGGCTGCAGCGCCGACTCGATGAAGCGGGCGCTGCTGACGCTGGGGCAAGCGGAGTTGCGCAAACTCTTCGCCGAGCAGCCGCATCCCGAACTGGTTTGTCGTTATTGTCGCAAAAAACATATTTTTTCAGCTTCGGATTTTGATCTGGGAGGAGAATGATGAGTATCGATGATCTGCGCCGGAGGATTGACGCGGTCGATCTGGAAATCGTCAAAGCGCTCAACGAACGCTACGAACTGGTCAAAGCGGTCGGCGACTGGAAACGGGCCAACAACGCCCCGATTTACGTTCCCGAACGTGAAAAATTGCTGCTTGAGAAGCTTTCCGAAATCAACCCCGGCCCGATGCGGACCGAGACGTTGTACGCGATCTATACCGAAATCATCTCCGGGGCGCGTCTCCTTGAGCGGCCGCTCTCGGTCGCCTGCCTCGGTCCCGAAGGCACCTATTCGCACCAGGCCGCCCGCCGCAAATTCGGCCACGGGGCGAAGTACATCACCGTCAACTCGATTCCCGACGTCTTCCGCGAAGTCGAGGCCGGACGCGCCGACTACGGCTGTGTGCCGGTCGAGAATTCGACCGAGGGGGTGGTCAATCCGACCCTCGACACGCTGCGCGAAACTTCGCTTCACGTGATCGGCGAATATTATATGGAGATCCGCCATCAGCTTCTGAGCCACAGCGCCAAAGCGGATATCAACTGCATCTACAGCCATCCTCAGATCCTCGGTCAGTGCCGCCGCTTTCTGGCGGCGAACTTCCCGGGCACCACGCTGATCGAGGTGGCAAGTTCGGTCCGGGCGGCGGAACTCGCCGCCCGCGAACCCGGCGCGGCGGCGCTGGCGGGGGAAGAGGCGGCGGCGATTTTCGAACTTCCGATCGTGGCCGCCAACGTCGAGGACATTTCCGGCAACACCACCCGTTTCCTGGTGATCGCCGACCAGACCACCAAGCCGACCGGCAAGGACAAGAGCAGTTTCTGCTTTGTCCTCAAAGACCGGGTGGGGGCGCTGGTCGATGCGCTCGAGCCCTTGCGCGACGCGGGGATTTCGATGAGCATGATCGAGAGCCGTCCGCTCCACCTCGGCCGCTGGGAATATTGCTTTTTCATCGACATCATCGGCCACATCGACGAACCCGAGGTCGCCCGTTTGGCGGCTGATCTCAAGGAACGCTGCGCCCTCTTCAAGCTTTTCGGCAGCTACCCGATGGGCGAACAGTGACCGGCAAACCATCGACAACGTTTTGATACAAGGAAAAAAACGATGAAGAACCTCGCTCTCCTCCATCCCCGCGACGAGCTGGTCGGCATGATGCAGCGCATCTACGACTGCGGCATGACCACGGTGTCGGGCGGCAACCTCTCGATCCTCGACGACAACGGCGACATGTGGATCACCCCCGGCGGCATCGACAAGGGAACATTGCGGCGCGAGGACATTGTCTGCGTCCGCGCCGACGGTACGATCGAGGGACGGCACAAACCGTCCTGCGAATATCCCTTTCACCGCGCCATCTACCGGATGCGGCCGGGAATCCGGGCCGTGCTCCACGCCCACCCGCCGGCGCTGGTGGCGTTCAGCATCGCCTCGATCGTCCCCGACACCACCATCAATGCCGACGTCTTCCGGATTTGCGGCAAAGTCGGCTTCGCTCCTTATGCGGTGCCGGGCAGTGAAGCGCTGGGCGAAAAGATCGCCGCCGAGTTCGCCAAAGGTTACCAGACCGTGATGCTCGAGAACCACGGCGCGGTGGCGATCGCCGATTCGCTGGAGAATGCCTTCAAGCGGATGGAAACGCTGGACTTCCACGCCCGCAGCCTGAGCTTCGCGATCCGGCTCGGCAAAGTCAATCCGTTGAGCGAAACCCAGCTGGCAGCGGCCCGGGCCGACCACAATCCGGGCCTGGTTTCGGTCGAAGTCGGAGCGCACGGGAGCGATGAAAAGGAACTGCGCCGCAGTCTCGCCGCTTTCGTCCGCCGCGCTTATCGCCAGAAGCTCTTCACCAGTACCGCCGGGACTTACGCGGCGCGGCTCAAAGGTGACGCCTTTTTGATCACCCCCTCCGATATGGACCGGGCGGAAATCGAACCCGGGGATCTGGTGCTGGTGCGCGGCCGCGAGTTCGAAGCCGGCAAGCGCCCGAGCCGGGCCGCCGCCTTCATCCGCGAAGTTTTCGCGGCGCACGCCGAGTTCAATGCGCTGACCATCTCCCAGCCGCCGCACCTGATGGGGTATGCCTTGACCGCCGAGCCCTTTGATCCCCGGCTGATTCCGGAGAGCTACATTGTGCTGCGGGAAATTCCGTCGTTCAATTTCGGCGCGCTCTACGACGAACCGGACAACGTGGTTTCGACCCTGTCCGGCCGTTATCCGGCGATTCTGGTGCGCAACCAGTTCCTGGTCACCGGCGGCAAAACGCTGATCGAATCCTATGACCGCATGGAAGTTGCCGAGTACAGCGCAATGGCGGCGATCATGGCCCGCTCGATCGGCGAAATCAAGCCGATGGGGGCGGACAAGGTGGCCGAAATTATCGACGCCTTCAGTTTGCCGCGCTGACGAAATGGTCTGAAAAAACACGGCCGGACAATCCGGCCGTGTTTTTTTTTTGCCGCGTGGCTCAAGCTTGATTCAAGATCAGTTTGCCTTTGGCCCGGGGTTCGTAACCGCCCAGCACCAGCCGGGATTTCCGGGGCGTGAAATCGATCCATCCCCGGCACTTCGCGGAAGAACCGGGAGCTCCGGCCCGGAAAATGTTGAAGTATATTTCCGGCAGATCGTGGTCGAGCTTGATGCGGAGTTCATTTGTCGCAAGCGGGAAAAATCGCGGTGGGAAAAATGGTTTCGGCTCCAGCATCACCATCAGTCCGGCAGGGTTGCCGCAGGTATCTTCAACCCTGATTTTCAATTCGCCGCCGGCGTAATCGGCGCGCCAGGAGAAATCGCCGGCATCTTCGTATTTGCCGCAGTTGCAGATATACGTTTTGCCGTCTTCCGGCGCAAAGGCTCTTTGACCGGCGAGCAGCCGCCGCCGCACTTCGGCAAATTCGGTCGTCAAGAGTTTCCGGAGGAGATCCCGCCGCCATGCCAGTTTGGCCGGAAAATATTTGTACCCCTCGGCCTCGGAATGGAAGCCGAGCCGGGAGTCTTGCCGGCATAAATCGAGCATGGCCTCGGTATTGGCGATTTCCTGCTCCAGCAGCGTTTGCATCGCGTCGAGCAAGCCGAGCCCGGCGTCGCCCGCGGTTTCCGCCAGGCGGTCGCGGAGGCCGTAAAAGCGGAGAATATTCAAGCCGGAGTTGAACTGAATATCCAGTGCCTCCGCCAACATGATATCCTTGACCGCCGCCGGAGAAGCGGTGAATTTTTGCCGCAGCTGCCGCATGAGTTCCGTTCCCCGATGCCATTTTTGCGACAGTTCGGCGCACAAAGCGGAGGCTTCCGCCAGAGAGAAGGACCCCAGGCATTCGCCGTAGCGGTCGCCGCTGGTCCCGTAATCCAGCCGCCAGGTGGGAGCCAGCGGGAGATCCGCCGGTTGCAGATGGAGCGGCCAGACGATCCCGTCGTGCATCGGTCCGTAGTACTGAAACATGTTTTCCAGCGGATAATTGCCGTACGCATCCGCAAAATGCGTCCACGCCTTGACCACGTCTTCTGTGCTCTGCAGCCATTGCACTTGCGCCAGGCGGCGGAGAAAATCCTGTTCCGAATCGGTGAACTCCTCGAATGCGAGTTCCCCGGCGGCTTTGGTCATCACGCCCGGATAGTTGCCGAAATACCAGCATTGCATGACCCGGGAAACACCCAGTTCCCGCATCGCCTGGTATTTTCGGTAAAGCAATCCGGGCACCGGCACCAACGGCACGGTGGCCACTTCATGCGAACACCCGACTTGGATTTTGGCGGAAATCTCCCTTCCGGCGGCCATCGCCCGGCGGCCGATGGCGGTGTATTTTTCACTGGGGCCGACATAAGACAGCCAGTAATCCCCGGCGTGGCGTTTTTTGCCCAGCTGTTCTTTGCTGCCGCCGGATTCGAAATTGTACTGCAAAATCACATTTTCGGGGGTCTTGTCGGCGATATCGAGCATTTCTCCGATCGAATGATTGGTGCCGGTGTAATTTTCGGGTACGTAAAGCCAGCTGATCAGTTCCGCATCCGGGGCCGCCGCGTGCATGCCCTGTTCCATCGGACGCAGGGTGGCGGCCAGAATTTCACCGGGGCTTTTCCGCGAGCATACCGGACAGTCTTTGCCGAAATCGGCGCTGGCGCAGCTGGTCGGGCGCTCGCCGTAACTGATATTGATCATGCCGCCCAGTCCCGGCGTCCGGGCAAAGATCGAGTTCACCGCCCGATAGAGATACTCCCGGGCGGTATCGGAAAACGGACAGAAACAGAAATTTCCGTTCCAGCTTTGCGGCCCCTTCAATTCCGGATGGGCGCTCAAGAGGGGACTGTCGGCGGGCAGCGCCCGCGGCTCGATCGCAAAAAGATAGGTTTTGATGCCGTAACGCAGGCACTTTTGCACCGTTCGCCGCAACTTCTCCAGCCGTTTTTCCATATCGGCATCCGGAGTGGTAAAAGCGGTGCGGCACAGATCTTTGAATTCGACCGTCAGCCACAGGCCGTTGGTGCCTTCGTGCGCCAGGCGGTCGAGGTAGGCGTCGGGATAATAATCGAGGTCGTCAAGCAGTTCATCGCGGTTGAAGGGCGGCCGTTTGACGACCTCGATTATTATCCAGGCGGTCGAGGTAGGCGTCGGGATAATAATCGAGGTCGTCAAGCAGTTCATC
>CAZRFG010000281.1:0-4894 GCA_964599205.1 uncultured Victivallaceae bacterium | reverse complement strand
GCAAGAGGGCTCCGCGCCCTCTTGACTCCGCGCAAGGGCGCGGCCCTTGACCGGGATACTTGATATCGTACCTCGGGCTCCGCGAAATATTTGGAGGAAATCGCGATGAAATTCTTTATCCTGTCGTGGTCCTGCTTCGTCCTCGGCGTCCTGGCGCTCGCAATCGGCCCCTTCTTCTGGGGCTGGAACGCCGTCGCCGCCGCCACGATTTTCCTCTTCCTCTGGATCATCCTCACCGGCCGCGTCCTCGAGGAAGGCATCCGCAGCAACCTCGCCATGTGCCGCCGCCTGCTCGAAAATCCCCACCGCTTCACCACCGTCGACGCCGCCCGGTACGCCCCCGACGCCGTCGCTTACTGCAACCGGATGCAAACCGAACTCGAGAAATACGGCTTCGTCTACGCCGCCGACATCACCTACTCCGTCCTCGAAGAAAACCGGATTTTCACCGGCAGAAGCTTCGTCCGGCTGATGCACCACACCGACTTCACCATCTGGGCCCTGCTGCTCAAACTCAACCCGCCATGGTACACCCGCTTCTTCTTCACCGCCTTCGGCATGAAAAGCTGCTTCGACGGCTTCGTCACCTTGGGCATCGAATACGACAACGGCGTCATGCTCGAATGCAACAACCTCGCCTTTCCGCTGCTCTCCGCCAAAACCCCGGACTGCCTCAAACGCATCATCTGCAAAAACGCCTCGGTCTGGGACCTCCTCGAAAAAACCGCCGCCGCCGACCGCGAAATCCGCGCCGCCGACGATACGCCGAACCGCAAAAAGATCGCCACCCTCGAGGATGCCGTCGAATCGATCTACCGCGGCGAAATCATGATCGCCGGCTTCCGGCTCCAAAACGAGTTCACCCGCGAAGAACTGCTCGCCCAGGGCTTCAGCGAAAAAGTCGCCGACGATTACCTTAAAATGAGCGAACGCATCCGCGCGCAAAGCAAATAAGGGTACCTCTAAAAATTGGCTTGAGCTGAAAAATAGCGAATTGCGGTCCGGAGCCGTGATTTTGCAAGTGGCTGGCTACCAGAGGTAACCAGCCGCGCGCAAAGTCGCGGATACGGACGCAAGACGCATTTTTCAGCCAAGTGTTCCAATTTTTAGAGATACCCATAAGAGTTCCGATCCGGACCGCGATACAGAAAGGATTCCGATGCAGAAACACGGTTTGATTCTCATTGCCGCCATCGGCACGCTCGCCGCACTCACCGGCTGCTGCCGGAGCGACGCCGGACTCTCGCTTTACAACTCCGAATTCCAGCAGGTCGTCCGCGAATCCAGCGACCGCGTCTTCCCGGCGGTGGTCTACCTCAAAGTCATCCGCGAAGACCTCCAGGGCGGCAAAGAGAGCGCGGCCGCGGTCACCGGAAGCGGCGTCCTAATTTCCGCCGACGGCGAACTCCTCACCAATTTCCACGTCATCGACAAAGCCCGCGAAATCCGCTGCCTCCTCCACGACGGCTCGGCCTTCACGGCCAAAATCGTCGGCAGCGACAAAGACCTCGATTTGGCGCTGCTCAAACTCGAACGCCCCGCCGGAGCCGCCCCCCTCCCCTTCGCCCGGCTCGCCGCCGAACGCGTGGTCGAGGGCGACTTCGTGATGGCGATGGGCGCGCCGTGGGGCCTCGCCCGCTCGGTCTCAATCGGTATCATCTCGTGCTCCCGGCGGTATCTGCCCGCCAACGGCGAGTATTCGCTGTGGTATCAGACCGACGCCTCGATCTCCCCCGGCAACTCCGGCGGCCCGCTGGTCAACACCCGGAGCGAAGTGGTCGGCATCAACACCCTTGGCGCGCTGACCGGCGGCACCCTCGGCTTCACCATCCCCTCGCCGGTGATCATCGCGGTGCTGCCGCGTTTGCGCGAATACAGCAAGGTCAACTGGGCCTGGTTCGGCTTCCGGCTCCAGCCGCTCCATGACTTCGACCTCAACATCTATTTCAACTACACCGAGGGCGTGATGATCGCCGGCACCGAGCCCGGCAGCCCGGCCCGCCGCGCCGGTTTCCAGCCCCACGACCGCATCCTCGCGATCGACGGCAAAGCGGTCACCGCGCTCAACCAGGAGGATCTCCCGGAACTCCGCCGCCGGCTCGGCTTGTTCCCCTTTGACCGCGAAGTCCGTTTCACCGTGGCCCGCAACGGCCAGACCCTCGAACTGACCGCCGCGCCGCACGCCAAAGGCGTGGTCGAAGGCGGCGCCATCGCCTTCCCGCGCTGGGGCTTCACCGCCAAGGAGATCAACCGCTTCGACACTCCCAACCTCTATTTCTATTGCAATGAAGGCGTCTTCGTCTACGGCATCGACAACTTCGGCAACGCGGTCAACGCCCGGCTGGTCCAGCACGACATCATCAAAGCGGTGGACGGCACATCGGTCGCCACCCTCGATGAACTCCGCGCCGTCTACGATCGCTCGCTTCGCGAAATCGACCGCAAAAACCGGATTTCGATCGACATTTTGCGCAACGGCATCCCCCGTAGGATCGTGCTCGATTATCTCAATGACTACAACAAGGAGCAGCCATGATCGGAAAACTCTGTCTCGCCGCGCTGTTGTCGCTCGGCTGCGGCCTCGTCGCCGCCGAACCCGCTGCCCCGGACGCCCCCGCCCTCAACCGGCAGCTGCTCTCCCGGTTCGGCGACTCGGCGGTCAAGGTCGATACCTTTTTCAAAGTCAACGCCGGCGGCGAAATGCCGGAAATGCATGTCCAGTATCTCTGCCCCAACTGCGGCAGTTACCACACCCGCGGCGTCGATGAGCTGATCAAACAGCGCCGTCCGATGTCCCAGCCCGGCTACGCCGTCGCCCCCGATGAAATCATCGCCACCGACCTCTATCTGGTTCCGGAATGGCTCGACCGGATCGAAGTGGTCTTCCGCGACAAGTCCTATCCCGCCGTAATCGCCGGCTACTACCCCGACCGTAACGCGGTCAAGCTCAAGCTCAAAACCGCCCCCGAAGGGCTCAAGCCGCTCCAATTCGAGCCGCTCGTCCCGGACACCCCGAAATTCGACTTTTTCGTCGTCGAAGACGAAGGGCTGTCGATCGCCGGCCTCTTGCCGGACCACGCCGACAGCGCCTTCCGCAACCTCGAAACCGGGCTCGACTACCGCAAACTCAAGCCCAATACCCTCCTCGTCGACGCTTCGGGCAAAGTCGCCACCCTCAATATGAGCGATAAATTCCCGCTCGACGGCAACCGCTTCGCGCCCCCCGCCGCGTGGCCCTTTGAAAGCGCCGCCGAACGCCAGGCCAAACTTGACAAGTTCGCCGCCGAGCTCAAAGCCAATGTCTACCCGGTCCGGCTCCGGCTGGCGGTCGAAGACAGCAACACTCCCCAGATCATGCGCCGGATGAACCGCGATGAGAAAAATAAAAATGAATTCGACGGCATCGGCGTCAAACTCGCCGACGGCCGCATGCTGGTCAACTTCCGGCTCGACCCCAGTCAGACCGCCCGGCTCGACCGCATCTTCATCCTCGACGGCGACAAGATGATCGACTGCGACTTCATCGGCTCGCTCGACGAATTCGGCGCGCTGCTGGTCAAGCCCAAAGAAGCGTTGCCCGGCAAAGGCTTTGCCTTTTACCCCAAACGCCCCTCGCTCCTGCTCGACCAGGTGCTCAATACCGCCACCATCCGCAACTTCGACGGCAAACTCCGCATCCACCCCCAGCCGGTCCGTCTGACCGGCGTCGAAACCGGCCGCGACAACCGGCTGATGGCCAAAACCACCTACCAGAACCGCGAGCACGGCTTCCTCTTCACCCCCGACCACCGGATCCTCCAGATCCCCCTCATCCGCCGCGACAACCTCGAGCGCTACAGCGCCGATCACGCCGAACCCGTCTCCGGCCAGCAGCTCGCCGAAGTCTTCCAGTCCGACCGGCTCTTTGACCCCAACAACATCCCGCGCCAGGCCGCCGACCGCAACCAGACCGCCTGGCTCGGCGCCGATTTCCAGGGTCTCACCCCCGAACTCGCCCGCGACAACAACGGCTCCACCCAAACCGAAAACGGCCAGAAAGGCATCCTCATCACCAACGTCCAGCCCGACTCCCCCGCCGCCAAACTCGGCCTCCAGGCCGGCGACATTCTGCTCTATTTGCGCCCCGCCGACTCCCAGCAGCGAATCACCCTCGAGGGCTACGAATTCAGCCGCAACGACTACCTCGCCGAATTCCCCTGGGACCGCTACGACCAGATCCCCGAACGCTTCTTCGACCAGATCCCCACCCCCTGGCCGCCCGCCGAAAACGAACTCACCAACCGCCTCACCAAACTCGGCGTCGGCCGCAAGATCGCCCTCGGCATCCTCCGCAACGGCGAACTCGGCGAAAAAGAACTCACTCTCGAAAAAATGCCCGCCAACTTCAGCAGCGCCCCCCGCTTCGTCGACAAAAATATCGGCCTCACCGTCGTCGAACCCACCTTCGAAGTCCGCAACTTCTTCCGCATGAAACCCGACGACCCCGGCCTCCTCATCGCCAAAATCCGCCCCGGCAGCCCCGCCTCCGTCGCCGGCCTCAAACCCTACGAAATCATCCTCAGCATCGACGACCAAAACGTCAAATCCGTCAAAGACTTCGAAGCCCTGGTCAAAGACAAAACCAGCTTCAACTTCGCCGTCCGCCGCCTCGCCGCCACCCGCGTCGTCAAATTCCAACTCCCCCCGCCCGCCACCCCCTGACCCGTCCGGCGAACGACCGAAAGAATGGATTTTTCCAAAAATCCGACTTCGGAGGCAGCGTGTGTTTTCGGGTGGTGGAATTCCGGGACGGAGATCCGAGAGGGGGATTCCGGGAGGGAGAGGTCCGGGAGGGGATTCCGTATGGGAGAAGTCCGGGGCGAGGCACACGTGCCTCTCCCCTGCTACCCCTCAC